>DASVVF010000545.1:0-6624 GCA_036386695.1 Catenuloplanes sp.
GCTGCTGTTGCACGGCGAGGGCGCGGGTGACGGCGGTGCCGGCCAGCTCGGGCAGGGTCCCCAGGTTGGCGGCGAGGGCGTCGGCGCCGGTGGCGATGCGGTTGGCCGCCTGCCGCAGTTGCGCGGCGTTGTCGGCCAGCACCGGCGTGACGCGGTCGGCGACCCGGTCCACCCGGTTGGCGGCGGCGCGGACCTCGGCGGCGGTCCTGGCCGTTCCGTCGGCGAGTTGCCCGGCGGCCTTGTCCAGGGTGGCGAGCCCGTCGGCGAGTTCGCCGGTACGGGTGGCGGCGGTGCCGACCCGGTCGGCGAGCCGCCCGGTGCCGGTGTGCGCCCGGTCGATGCCGTCGCTGATCTCCCCCGCGCCCTTTTCGCTGCCGGCGATGCCGTCGTGTACCCGGCCGGCGCCGTCGGCGGCCTTGCCGGTCTCGGCCTTGAGGTCGGTGAAGCCGATCAGCATCCGGTCGAAGTACCGGGCGGCCGAGGTGGCCGCCGCGGTGGCCCGGACCTCCTCGAAGGCGGTGCGGGCGAACTGTCCGGACAGGTAGTTGGTGGCGTCGTCCGTCCACACCGACAGCTGGGCCTGCCGGGGCGGCTGGTCGGGGTCGGGTCCGGTGACCAGGGCGGCGGAGAACCCGGCCGGGATCCGCAGGACGATGTGGTAGCGACCGTCGTCGAGCCCGCGCCGGGCCGTCGCGAGGTCGGTGGTCTGCCACCCGAACACCTGCCGTTGCCGCAGTTTGTCGGCGATGTCGCGACCGGCGTGGACGGTGGAGCCGTCCGGCGCGGTGGCGGGGGCGTCCTCGACGACCAGGGCCGCCGGGATGTGGTTGAGTCGGCCGTACGGGTCCCAGAATGCGTACAGGTACAGGGCGCCGTAGAGCAGCGGGATGACCGCCAGGACGACCAGGGCGACGGTGGTCAGCCGGTGGCGGGTGAACCGGCGCAGTTCCAGGCCGGCGAGCCGCACGGCGGCCGGTGTCCGAGTGGTCCGGTTCACCGCTGGTCGCCGATCGGGTAGGCGGTCGCCGGCCGGTCCCCGGCCAGGGCCCGGCTGGTGGCCAGGAACGCCGTGCCGGCCGCCGCCCGCGCGCCCAGCACCGCCCAGAGGGCTTCCTGCTCGTCGGGGTCGAGGCCGACGTCGATGCCGTCCAGGGCGATCAGCCGGGGGAAGCTCAGCCGGGCCAGGGCAAGCCCGAGCAACTGCCGCTGGTACGGGGTGAGCTGGGCGCCGGTCAGCCGCGGGTCCAGGTCGAAGGCGTCCTCGTGGAGCACGGTCGACGCGTGGGCCAACGGCCGGCCGAGCAGCAGCAGCCGTTCGCGGACGTGTTCGGCGACGGTCAGCGCCGGGTCCGGCTCGTGGACCCCGGCAACGTGGCCGAGCGCGACCGTCCCGGCGTGGATGACCCGGCCGGCGTTCAGCCGGAACCGGTCGGCCAACGCGAGCAGCAGGCTGGTCCGTCCGCTGCCGGGTGGTCCGGTGATCACCACGATCTCGCCGGAGCCGATCCGCAGCTCGACGTCGCGCACGAGCCAGCCGCGGCGGCCGCGCAGGCCCACCCCGTCGGCGGTCAGCACCGGCATGACGTCCTCCCCCTGTTTAAACTGACTGGTCGGTGCAGAAACCTAGCCGGCATCCGGCCCGCGCACAGCAGGGCGTGGCGCACCTCACCGACCGCCGGCGGCGGCGGACGGCGGGAGCGGACGAGGTCAGAAGAGGATCGTGGCGAACGTGCCGACGGAGCGGAACCCGCACCGGTCGTACACCCGCCGGGCGGGGGTGTTGAAGTCGTTGACGTAGAGACTGACCGTCGGTGCGACCCGGTGCAGGGCGTCCTGGACCACCGCGGCCATCGCGGCCGAGGCCACCCCCCGGCCCCGCCACGCCGGCGCCACCCAGACCCCCTGGACCTGCGCGGTGTGCCGGGTGACCACGGCCAACTCGGCTTTGAAGATCACCTCGCCGTCGACGATCCGGGCGTACGCCCGCCGCCCGTGCACCAGCTCGACGACCCGTCGGCGGTACCCGCGCCCACCGTCATCGGCCAGTGGCGACACCCCGACCTCCTCGGTGTACATCGCCACCGCGGCCGGAAAGAGCAGATCGACCTGATTCGGCCGGACCAGTCGGACGCCCGGGTCGGGGGCCACCGCGGTCGACGAGGCGTCGGCCACCAGCAGCGGCTGGGCCGGCCGGACCGCCCGGGCCGGGCCCCAGCGGCCGGACAGCCGCTCCCACAGCCCGAGGACCGCGTCGGCGCGCCCCACGATGGACGAACACAGCCGTGGTTCGCCGCCCAGGATCTCGGCGAACGCGGCGACCGCCGCCGGACCGGCGCACACCGGTGCGAGATGGGCCCCAGACCAGCACAGCGATTCCACCCGGTGGCGAGATCCGTACCCGTAGACCCGACCTTCGGCACGCCACCAGCTCAGCCCGTGCGCCGTGATCCGCTCGGCCACCTGGGCAGCGCCGTAGGGATCCCGGTCGAGGACCTCTTCCACCACCTGGCGCTCGGCTTCGCCGAGTTGCCGCACCGGCACCGTCAGCACTACACCAGCCTGCCAGATCCAGGCTCCAGACGTCAGGCTGAGTCCCGGACCACCAGCTCGGTGGGCAGGATGACGACCGCGTGCGACTCGCCGCTCAGATGGCTGAGCAGCAGCCGGACCATCTCCGCGCTGAGCCGGGACCAGGGCTGACGGATCGTGGTCAGCTGCGGGACCGCGGCCGTGGCGACCTTCGAGTCGTCGAACCCACCGACCGCCACGTCCTGCGGCACCCGCCGACCGGCACGTTGCAGGGCGGCGATGGCGCCGGCCGCCATCAGGTCGGAGCTGACGAAGACCGCGTCCAGCTCGGGCGCCGCCGCCAGCAGCCGCTCCATCGCCGCCTCGCCGGACGCCCGGGTGTAGTCGCCGGTCGCCACCAGGCGCGGGTCGGGATCGCCGAGGACGTCGCGGTAGCCGGCCAGCCGGTCCACCCCGCCGGAGGTGTCCAACGGCCCGGTGATCGTGGCGATCGTGCGGTGCCCCCGGGAACGAAGGTAGGCGACCATCTGCCGGGCGCCGTCCCGGTCGTCGCAGGCGACGTAGCTGACGTCGCGCTCGTGGCCGAGCGGGCGACCACAGACCACGAACGGCAGGCCGCGCCCCTTCAGCTCGTCCAGCAACGGGCTGCCGACGTGGGTGGAGACCAGCAGCGCGCCGTCGACGTGCCCGGCGGTGACGTACCGGCCGATCCGCTTGCGGTCCTCGCTGGTGCCGGCGATGGTCAGCAACAGGGTGATGTCGTGGTCGGAGAGCGCCTGCGTGCAGCCGCGCAGCAGAATGTTGAAGTTCGGGTCCTCGAACAGCTTGTCCTGCGGTTCGGACAGGATGAACGCCACCGAGTCCGAGCGTTGGGTGACCAGGCTGCGGGCGTGCTGGTTGACCACGTAGCCGGTCTTGCGGATGGCGCGCTGCACCGCGTCCAGGGCCGGCCCGCTGACGTTGTGGCCACCGTTGAGCACCCGCGACACCGTGCCCCGGGAGACCCCCGCCATGGCCGCCACGTCGTCCATCGTGGGCCGCGCACGCTGGGGCCGCACCCTCGTGCGGTTGGGTTCCACCACAGTCACATTGTCCTTCGCCAGGGTGCGTCTTGTCGTCGCGGGCAGGTCTTGTCGTCGCGGGCGGGTCGGGCAGCCGGCTCTTCGCCGAATGATGTCAGGCCTTCACCGCTCCGGACATCAGATCCACGCGCCAGTACCGCTGCAGGGACAGGAACAGCACCACCAACGGAATGATCGACAACAGCGAGCCGATGATCACCAGGCTGTACAGCGCCGGGGTGGTGGAGCCCTGGTTGAGCAGGGTGTAGAGGCCCACCGTGACCGGGAATTTCCGGTCGGAGGAGAGCATCACGAACGGCAGCAGGAAGTTGTTCCAGATGGCGACGAACTGGAACAGGAACACGGTCAGCAGGCCGGGCGCCATCATCGGCAGGGCCAGCGACCGGAAGATGCGCCACTCCGAGGCGCCCTCGGTACGGCCCGCCTCGATGACCGAGTCGGGCACCGCCGCCGCGGCGTAGACGCGGGCCAGATAGATCCCGTACGGGCTGACGATGCTGGGCAGCAGCACCGACCAGTACGTGTCGGTCAGCCCCACCTTGGCCAGCAGCAGGTACTGCGGGATGGCCAGCACCACCCCGGGCACCAGCACCCCGGCCAGGAGCACGTTGAACAGCAGGCCGCGCCCGGCGAACCGGTACTTGGCCAGGGTGTACCCGCTGATCCCGGACAACGCGGCGGAGAGCACCCCGCCCACCCCGGCGTACAACGCCGTGTTGAGCATCCACTGCCAGAACAGACCGCCGCCGTACGAGGACAGGTCGGTGAAGTTGTCGACCAGGTCGGTGCCCGGGGCGAAGGTGAACGACGTGAACAGCGCCGAGCCGGCCTTGGTGGACGCCATCACCACCCAGAGCACCGGCAGCAGGCAGTACACGGCGCCGACCAGCAGCGCGACGGTCGGCAGCACGCTGCGCCGGGGCCGCGCCGAGCGGGCCGGGGCGACCGGCCGGGACGCGTGGGCGGGGCGGTCCAGGACGGTGGTCATCGTTGCTCCTGTCCGAAGGCACGGCCCTGCACCAGGCGCAGGAAGCCGAACGACAGCACGAGGGTGATCGCGGCGATCACCACCGAACTCGCCGCCGCCGAGTAGATGTCGTCGCGGGCGAAAGCGTCCCGGTAGATTTTCATCAGCGGGGTCCAGAACGACGAGATCGAGTTGGTCAGCGGGCGCACGATCAGCGGCTCGGCGAAGACCTGCAGGGTCGCGATCAACGAGAACACCGTGGTCATGATCAGGGCGGGCAGCAGCAGCGGGATCTTGATCCGCAGGGCGATCTGCAGCTCGGTGCAGCCGTCGATGCGGGCCGCCTCGTACAGGTCCGGCGGGATGGCCCGCAACGAGGTGAACAGCACCATCATGTTGAAGCCCACCCCGCCCCACAGCGCGATGTTGACGATCGCGTAGAACACCGAGCCGCCGCCCAGCAGGTTCGGCTCCGGCAGCCCGACCCACTCGAACAGGTCGTTGACCGGGCTCATCGCGGGCAGGTAGAGGAACCCCCACAGCATGCTGGCGATCCCGGCCGGCACCGCGTACGGCAGGAAGATGGCGATCCGGGCGAACCGTTGGAACCGCACCCGGGGCCGGTCCAAGAGCAGGGCGAACAGCAGGGCCAGCCCCAGCATGGCCGGCAGCAGCACCGCGCCGTACCCCAGCACCCGCAGGCTGCCCGACCACAGCTCCGGGTCGGACAACGCGCTGCGGTAGTTCTCCAGACCGGCGAAGATCTCGGTACGGGCGCCCTTCCCCAGCCCCAGACCGCTGATCTTGACCTTCTGGAAGCTCAGGTAGACCGCGTAGCCGATCGGCAGCACGATGAACAGCGAGAACAGGATGACGGCGGGGGCGAGGAAGAGGTACGGCACCCCACTGGCTGCCGTACTCCTCCGCGACCGGCCGGACGTGGCCGATGACATGCGACTTTCTCCTCTTCGCGCCGGCGGTCAGCCGGCGACCGTGAAGCCGTTCTTCTTCATGTCCGCGACGGTGGTCGTCTGGATCGTGTCCAACGCCGCGCTGAACGGGGACTTACCGGTGATCGCCTTGCCGAAGGCGTCCTTGTAGGAGTCGTACGCGACGTTGACGTTCGGGCCCCAGACGAAGCCGGACGCCGTGTCGGCGATCTGCTTGGCCTGCGGGTAGAAGTCCTTCTGCTCGGCGAGGAACGCCGGCGGCTCGGCCAGCGCCGGGCTCGCCTGGGCGTCCCGGGCGGCCGGGTAGATCGCGCTCTCCTTGATCAGCAGTTCGGTGGCCTTCGGGTCGGTGTTCATCCAGCTGGCGAACTTGACGGCCGCTTCCTTGTTCTTCGAACCCGCCGCGACACCGGTGGACGAACCGCCCCAGCTGCCGGTCTTGTTCTCGCCCGCCGCCCACTGCGGCATCGGCGCCATCGCCCACTTGCCCTTGGTGGCCGACGCGTTGCCGGCCAGCACGCCCGGCGCCCAGATCGCGCTGACCCAGGACAGCAGGGTGCCGTCGGACAGGGCCTTGTTCCACTCCGGGGTGTACATCGGCCGGCCGTCGATGACGCCCTCGTTGACCAGGTTGCCCCAGAAGTCGGCGACCTTCCTGGTGGCCGGGTCGTTGACGGAGACCTTCCACGTCTCGCCGTTGATGCCCCACCACGAGGCACCGGCCTGCTGCGCCAGCCCGGCGAACCAGCCCGGGTCGTTGGCCGAGAAGTTGGCCAGGTACTGCTTCTTGGTCTTGCTCCGCAGGGTGCGCGCGTTCTGCGCGAACTCGTCCCAGGTCTTCGGCACGGTCAGGCCGTACTGCTGGTAGAGGTCGGTGCGGTAGTAGAACATCATCGGCCCGGAGTCCTGCGGGATGGCGTACACCGCGTCGGTGCCCAGGGTGACCTGCTGCCATACGCCCTCGGCGAACTTGCCCTTGACGTCGGTGGTCTGCTTGGCGATGTCGGCCAGCACGTCGTTGCTGACCAGCGTGGGCAGCGACTGGTACTCGACCTGCGCGAGGTCCGGGGTGTTGCCGGCCTTGGCGGCGGTCAGC
>DASVVF010000546.1:0-9585 GCA_036386695.1 Catenuloplanes sp.
GCCAACCCCACCAAAGCAGGATCAGCCCGGGAATAAAACTAATTGGCACTGGCTTATCAAGCACCCTGTTGAGTTCTCAAAGAACAACCACACACCCGAAACAACCCCCACCACCAAGTGGGAACCGCCCCCGGGGCACTCGCTCTACATTACTGGAGTGTTCCCGCCGTGTCAACCGGAAGCTCCCGGTTCGACTTCTTCGCTCCGTTTGTCCCCAGGGACGCGCGCAAACTTACTACGCTCGTTGTCTTGGGGACTCGGCAGGCCGGCCACCGCAGTCTCGCTGCGGGCTGCCCGGTGCCCTGCCGGAGGTGAACACTACCCGGTCGGTCCCGCGGCTCCAAATCGGCCCGGTTTCCCCAGGTCGACCCGGCCGCACCGCCCGGTTCGCGCCTCCGAAGAGGACAACCGACCGGGGCCGCGAACGATTCCGGTGCACCGGTGTGACCCCGGCCACCGCCGCAGGCCGGCCACCTGCCCCGGCTACGGCAGGTGCACCTCGACCCGGCCGTCGATCACCCGGGTCCGCAGCACCGGCTGGTCGGTCGCCGCCGGGCCGCTGACCACCATGCCGTCGACCAGCCGGAACCTGCTGCCATGCCAGGGACACACCACACAGGCGTCCCGGCCCGTGCCGACCACGTCCCCCTCGCCGAGCGGACCAGACTGGTGACCGCAGCGCTCCAGGAACGCCGACACCTCATCGCCGACCCGGTAGAGCAGGATGGGCACGTCGTCGATCCTGCGTACGGAGGGTTTCCCGTCCGCCAGCGCGACGAGCTCCGCGACCGCCTGCCAGCCATCGGGCAGCCGGCGCAACTCCTGCACCGCGTGGTTGATCGCGGCACCCTCCTTGTAGGACAGGTGCCCGCCCAGGAACGCACCTGAGCCGGCGGCCGTCAGGCCGAGGTACGCCAGCACACGGCCCTGGTCGTGGCGGCCGCGTAGCCGGGCCGCGAAGGAGCCGGCGTACAGGCCGAGGGCGATGGTGTTGGCGGCGGCGTGCACCAGGCCCACCCGGCGCTGCTCCCGGGCCAGCGATGCCCAGTCGTTGAACCCGGCGATCGCGGCCGGCAGCGTGGCGGCCGTGCCGACTCCGACCAGCGTGGTGGCCGCGCGCCGTTGGCCCGGCAGGAGGTCCAGCACCGCGGTGCTGATGAAGGCGCCCACCGGCACCTGGACCAGCACCGGGTGCAACGGGTGCCCCATCCAGACGCCGTGCAGCAGGTCACGCAGGCGTTGCGGGCGCAGGACCGTGTGCACGGCCTCCTGCAACCTGTCGCCCACCGCGTCGAGGGACGCCGACTGTTCCAACCGGGTCAGGAGTCTGCGCAGCATTCCTTCGGTCTTCCCCGCGCCGGCGGGGTCAAACGCCCGACGCGGGGACGTACAGCCCGGGCCGTGCGCTACTGCGGGCGGACCGCGTCGGTGTCGCCGGTGACAGCGTCGGTGTCGTAGCCGGCCCGCGGGGAGGGACCGGGATCATCGGAACCGTCGTCGCCGAAGTCGACGCCGGGCTCGACACTCGCCGGACGCAGCGACGGCTCCATTTCGGTTTCGCGGCTGAGGTCCTCGGCACCGGGTGGGTTCGCCTCTGTCATGTGCGCCTACTTCCCGGCGGCGCGACCGGCAAACGTCCGCCGCCGGAGATCAGGAAAGGTCGGCCAGCGCCTGCTCGATGGCGCGGTGGAAGGTGGGATACGCGTAGATCATGTGGCGCAGCTGTTCCACCGGCACTTCGCCGTGGACGGCGACGGACAGGGCGCCCAGCACCTCCCCGCCGGTCGGGCCGGCCGACGTCGCACCGACCAGCACCCCGCGCCGCCCGTCGGCGACGAGTTTGATGAACCCTTCGTTGCCCGGGCCGTGGACGACCCCGCGCGAGGACGCCGCGAGCCGGGTCAGTCCGACCAGCACCTCCAGCCCGGCGTCGCGGGCCTGCCGCTCCGTCATCCCGACCGCCCCGATCTCCGGGTCGGTGAAGGTGACCCGGGACGCGGCCCGGTAGTCGGCCGGCGGGCCGGCCCGGTCCAGGATGTCGCGGACCGCCACCCCGGCCTGGTACATCGCCAGGTGGGTGAACGCCCCGTGGCCGGTGACGTCGCCGACCGCCCAGAGGCCGTCGCCGGCCCGCATCCGGTCGTCGACGGCGACGAAGCGCGCCGTCGGGTCCAGCCCGACCGACGCCAGGCCGAGCTCACCCAGCCGGGCCTGCCGGCCGGTGGCCACCAACAGCCGGTCTGCCCGGACCGGCTCACCGGCGGAGAGCCGCACGGTGAACGCGTTCCCGTCGTGGCTGACCGCGCGGGCCGACACCCCGGTGCGGACCTCGACACCGTCGGCGCGGACGGCGGTGGTGGCCAGTTCCGACGATTCCGGTTCCTCCATGGCCAACAGCCGGTCGGCGGGCTCGATGATGGTCACCCGTACGCCGAACCGGGCGAACACCTGCGCCAGTTCCAGACCGATCGCGCCGCCGCCGAGCACCGCGAGCGAGTCGGGCAACTGCTCGACCTCGACCGCCTCGCGGTTGGTCCAGTACGGCGTGCCGGCGAGCCCGTCGATCGGCGGAATCACCGGGGTGGTGCCGGTAGCGATCACCACGGCCCGATCGGCGGTGAACTCCTGCTCGCCGACCCGCACCCGGCCGGGCCCGACCAAAGTCGCGCGGCCCCGCACGAACCGGCCGCCCTTACCGGTGAACCGGTCGACGGCTATCTTGTCGTCCCAGTTCCCGGTGGCGTCCTCGCGGATCCGCCTGGCCACCGGCGCCCAGTCGGCGTGGATCCGGGCGTGCCCGGCGAGCTCGTCCACCCGGCGGGCCTCGGCCAGGGCATTGCCCGCGCGGATCATCATCTTGGTCGGAATGCATCCCCAGTACGGGCATTCGCCGCCGAGGAGGGTGTGTTCCACGCCGACCACCGACAGTCCGGCCTCGGTGAGGCGGCCACCGACCTCCTCGCCGCCGACCCCCATGCCCACGACCACCACGTCAACCCGCTGCGGCTCGCCCATGCCGTCAGCATGCCATCAGAACCGGGCTACGGTGACCCACGTGAGTGAGCGAAACCGGACAGTCGTCGGCGGGTTCGTCGACCCCGCGATGGACGCCGTGCGGACGGCGTTCGGCTCCCTGCTGGAAAGCGGCGCCGAGACCGGGGCGGCGCTGGCCGTGATCCGGCACGGCACCGTGGTCGTGGACCTGTACGGCGGCTGGCGCGACGTCGACCGGCGCCTGCCGTGGACCCCGGACACCCTGGTCAACGTCTTCTCGGTGGGCAAACCGGTGGCGGCGCTGGCGATCCTGCTGCTGGCCGAGCGGGGTCGGTTGGAACTCGACGACCGGGTGGCCCGGCACTGGCCGGAGTTCGCCGCCGCCGGCAAGGAGCGCACGACCGTACGGCAGGTGTTGTCGCACACCGCCGGGCTACCGGCCTTCCCGGTGCCGCGCGACGCGGCGGCGTACGGCGACTGGGGTGTGCTGGTCGGCGACCTGGCCGGCGCCGCCCCGGAATGGCCGCCCGGCACGGCCGCCGGCGAACACGCCCTGACCTACGGGCATCTCGTCGGGGAACTCGTCCGGCGGGTCGACGGCCGCCCCCTCGGCCGGTTCCTGGCCGAGGAGATCGCCGGCCCGTGGCGGCTGGATCTGCGGTTCGGCCTGAGCGCCGCCGATCAGCGGCGCTGCGCCGATCTGGAGTACGGCGACCCGGACTGGCCGGCCGCCAGCTCCGCGGAGCCCGACTCGCTGTACCACCGGGCGTTGACCAACCCGCCGGGGGTGCGTGACCTGGCCCTGCTGAACAGTGCGCTGTGGCGCTCGGCCGAGGTGCCGGCGGTGAACCTGCACACCACCGCCACCGCCCTGGCCCGGCTCTACGCCGCTCTGCTGGCTGGCGGTGTGCTCGACGGGGTCCGGCTGTTCGGCGACGACGTCGCGGCGCAATGGGCCACCCCGGCGTTCGAGGGCCCGGACCTGGTTTTGGGCCGGACGGTGCGGTGGACCTCAGGTGGCATGCAGCTCGAGGACGACGGCAGTTGGGGAATGGGCGGGATCGGCGGCAGCGTCGGGTACGTGGAGCCGGCGCCCGGGCTGGCATTGGCGTACGTCACCCGCCGGCTGGCCGGCTTCGACCGGATCGAGACGCTGGCGCGGGCGGTGCTGTCGGCCGGCTGATCCGCCTCAGGTCGCGGCCCACCCTGCCGAATGGGCTGATTCGCAGGGCGGACCCCCGGTTCGGGGAACGGGTCCCGCCGGGCCTGAGCTGAGGAGGCGGACCATGGGCGCACGGTGGCGCAACGGGCTGGCCTGCTGCCTCCTGGTGGTCGCCACGCTGGCGCTGCCGCTGGCCGGCCCGTCCGCCGGCGCGGCCCGCGGGCCGGGAATGGTCCCCGTCGCACCGGGCAACCGGGCGATGTGGCTGTGGAGCGACGCGCCGGCCGGGGCGGTGGTCGACTGGGCCACCGCGCACGGCGTCCGGGAGGTCTTCGCGTACGTCGGCAACGATGTGGCGACCAGCGGGCAGTTGCCCCGGCTCCGGGAGCTCAAACGGCGGGCCGACCTGGCCGGGGTGCGGCTGACCGCGCTCGGTGGTGAGCCGTCCTGGGCCGGCGACCACCACAGCGCGCTGGCCTGGCAGCGGGCGGTGGTGGCCACCGGCCTCTTCGTCGGGCTGCACGTCGACGTCGAGCCCTACCTGCTGCCCGGCTGGGACACCGACCGGGCCACCATCGTGGCCGGCTACCTACGGCTGTTGGAGCGGCTGCGCGACGGCAGCCGGTTGCCGGTGGAAGCGGACGTTCCGTTCTGGTTCGGCGAACTCACCACCGTCGATGGCCGGAATCTGGCCACCGAGACGCTGCGCCGGGTCGCCGCCGTCACCGTGATGGCCTACCGGGACACCGCCACCGGGCCGAACTCGTTGTACGACGTCAGCCGCGACTGGCTCAGCCGGGGCACGGTGGCGGGCAAGCGGGTGCGGCTGGCCGCCGAGACCGCGGCGGTCGCGGACTGCCCGTACTGCACGTTCTTCGAGGAGGGTGCGACCGCGCTGGGGGTGGTGCTGGCTGAGGTGGATGCCGCCACCCGGGGGGAGCCGGCGTTCGGCGGCCTGGCCGTTCATCACTACGACGCCTGGCGCGCCCTCGGCGCCTGAGCGCCCCGGCAGGTGGGCGCCCGAGGCGACTGGTCCGGGGTGGGGGTGGTCAGCCTCGGAGCCAGACGGCTTCGTCGCGGTGCGACTCCATCGGTGCCGGGTACGGCAGCCGCTGACGCAGCTGCGCCGGCAGCCGCCACGGCTGGTGTATCTCGGGGCCGGGCAGCTCGGCCAGTTCGGGGACGTACCTGCGGACGTAGGCGCCGTCGGGGTCGAAGCGTTGGGCCTGCCGGATCGGGTTGAACCGCCGGTAGGGCCGGGTGTCGTTGCCGGTGCCGGCCACCCACTGCCAGTTGCCGGAGTTGTTGGCCACGTCCCCGTCGAGCAGCCAACGGGAGAACCACCGCACGCCGTCACGCCAGTCCAGGCCGAGGTGTTTGGTCAGGAACGACGCGGTGATCAGCCGGGCCCGGTTGTGCATCCAGCCCTCCTGGTGCAGCTGGCGCATGCCGGCGTCGACCACCGGCACCCCGGTGTCGCCGTCCTGCCAGGCGTGCAGCGCGTCGGTGTCGTAGCGCCACCGGGTCTCGCCGGCGGTGCGGTAGGCGTTGGTCGACAGTTGCGGGAACGCCAGGGCCACCTGGTAGTAGAAGTCCCGCCAACTGAGCTGGCGCAGGAACGCGGCGGGGCCCGCGCCGGCGCGTTCCCGGGCGAGGTGGGCCACCACGAGCGGTGACAGGCAACCGAAGCGCAGGTACGGGCTGAGTCGGGAGGTGCCGTCAGCCGGCAGGTCGTTGTGGCGTTCGGCGTACCCGTCGAGGTGGTCGAGCCAGTCCCGCAGTGCCCGCCGCGCCACCTGTTCGCCGCCGGCGGCGGCGCGCGGGGACTCGCCGGGCGGCGGGTCGGGCAGGTCGCCGGACGCGACGCCGTCCGGCAGGGTCAGCCGGCGGGGGGTGGCCACCTCGTCGCGCCACTTCGTCGCCTCCCAGGCCCGGTGGTAGGGCGAGAACACCTTGTAGTGCCCGCCCCCGCCGGGCCGCAACACCCCGGGTTCCACCACGCTGAGGCCGGGGAAGATCCGCAGGGACAGCCGGTGCTGATCGCACTCGGCGCGTAGCCGGGTTTCCCGGCGGCGGGCGTAGCGGCTGACGTCACCGGTGACGGCGACGCCCTCGGCACCGACGCCGGTGGCCACCGCGATGGTCTCGGCGACCGGGTCCCCGCGCCGCACCAGCAGGTCCGCGCCGCGGGCCCGCAGTGCGTCGCGCAGGTCCGCGAGGCACTGGTGCAGGAACCGGTCGCGGTTCGGGGAGCGGCCCAGCAGGGTGGGGTCGAGCACGAAGAGCGGCACCACCCGTTCGGCGTTGGCCGCCGCCGCGGCCAACGCGGGATGGTCATGCACCCGTAGGTCACGGGTGAACAGCACGACGACGGTACGCATCTCAGCCCACCTCCACCCGCCGCGTCGCCGGGGCGTCCAGCCGCGGTCCCGGCAACGGCACCGGGGCGCCCGCGGGGGTGAGCAGGGAACTGAGCGCGACGGCGGCCCGGCGGCGGTTGGGCACGGTCGCCCGGTGGGCGAAGACGTCGAAGTCGGCGGCGGCCACCTCGTCGAGGATGCCGCCGTAGAGCCGGTACGCGGTGCGGATGCAGGCCTGGGAGCCCCGGGACAACAGCAGCACGCCAGGGGCGGCGGCCGCGTAGTGGATCCGGGCGCGGGCGACCTCGTACCGGATGAGGTCCCTGATGGCCGGGGTGGCCGTCCCGGCGGCCCGGGCCGCGAGCAGGTCGGCGCGGGTCACGCCGCAGGCCGCCAGGTCGTCGTCGGGCAGGTAGACGCGACCCCGGTCGAGGTCCTCGGCGACGTCGCGGATGAAGTTGGTGAGCTGGAACGCGATCCCGAGCTGCCGGGCGGGCTCCCGGGCGGCGCCCGGGTCGGTGGAGCCGAGCAGCGGCAGCATCATGGTGCCGATCACCGCCGCCGAGCCCTCCATGTAGTCGAGCAGGTCGTCGTAGCTGGCGTACGAGGTGACCGTGAGGTCCATCGCCATGCTGCGCAGGAACGACGTGAAATCGCCCGGCTCCAGGCGGAACACCGAAATGGTGTGCAGGACGGCCGGCAGCAGCGGATCGTCGACGGGGTCGCCGTGCAGTCCGGCCAGGAAGCGGTCGGACCACGCGGTCAACCGCGCCGCCCGGTGGGCGGGCGCGAGCGCGTCGGTGCGATCCACGATCTCGTCGGCGTACCGGGTGAAACCGTAGAGGGCGTGCACGTGCCGCCGCTTCCAGGCCGGCAGGAGGCGGGTGGCCAGGTAGTAGGTGCGGCCGTGTGCCCGGTGCAGGTCACGGCAGCGCCGGTAGGCGGCTGCGAGGTCGGTGTCCACTGACCATCTCCTCAGATCGATTCAGCGATCGTATCGATTCAGTAATCGACGCAACTCGTAACCGTAGGGTACGCTCCTTCCGTGGCCAACGACACGATCACCGGCACCCAGATCCCCGGACCCGCGCTCCCCACCATCGAGGGCGGCCGGTCGGCCGTCGCGGCCACCAACGCCCAACTCAGCGCCGCGGTGGACCACACCCTCGCCCGGTTCCTGACCACCGAGACCGCCGCGCTGGCCGCCGTCGACCCCGCCCTCGGCGCCTTCGCCAGCACCACCTTCGACTTCGTCCTGGCGGGCGGCAAACGACTCCGCCCCACCTTCGCCTACTGGGGATGGCGGGGCCTGGCCGGCGCACACCGCCCCGCCGAACCGGTCCTGCCGGCGCTGGCCGCACTGGAACTGATGCACACCTTCGCCCTGCTGCACGACGACGTGATGGACGCGTCGGCGACCCGGCGCGGCCAGCCGGCCGCGCACCGGGTCTTCGCCGAGCAGCACGTCCGGGCCGCCCGACGCGGCGACGCCGGCCGCTTCGGTGAGGCGGCGGCGGTCCTGCTCGGCGACCTCTGCCTGGTCTGGGCCGACCAGTTGATGGCCAGCACCGCATTGCCGGCCGCCGACCTGCTGACCGCCCGCCGGTTCTACGACCAGATGCGCGTCGAGGCGATCGCCGGGCAGTACCTCGACATCCTCGGCGAGGCCGAACCGCACACCTGGTCGGTCGACCGCGCCCTCTGTGTGGCCCGGCACAAGACCGCCAGCTACACGGTGCTGCGGCCGCTGCATTTCGGAGCGGCACTCGCCGACGGCAACCGGGCCGACCCCGACGGCAACCGGGCCGACCCCGACGGCGGCGGGCCCGCCGCCGTGGCCACCGCCGACACCCGGTACGGGGTGGCCGTCGGCGAGGCCTTCCAGCTGCGCGACGACCTGCTCGGGGTGTACGGCGACCCCGCGGTCACCGGCAAGCCGGCCGGCGACGACCTGCGCACCGGCAAGCCGACCACCCTGCTGCTGCTGGCCCGCCAGCTCGCCGACCCCGCGCAGCGGGCCGAGCTGGACCGTGGACCCGCCGGGGCCGTCAACCCCGCCGACGGCCCCGGCGCCCACGATCCCGGGCTGGCCCACCTCGCCGATGTGGTGCGCGACACCGGGGCGGTCGCCCGGGTGGAAGAGATGATCCAACAGCGGGTGGCCGAGGCCCTCGACGCGCTCGACGGCGCCCCGATCGACGGCGACGCCGGCCGGGCGCTGGCCGACCTGGCCCTGGCCGCCACCCACCGGCGGGCATGATGACCGACTTCTGGAGAAAGGCACGCCCGTGCGTACGGTGACCGGACCCAGCGACCACGTGGTGGTGGTCGGCGCGGGACTCGGCGGACTCGCCACCGCGCTACACCTGGCCGGCAGCGGCCGCCAGGTGACCATCGTCGAACGCGAGGCCGGGCCCGGCGGCCGGGCCGGCCGCTACAGCCTCGGCGGGTACGAGTTCGACACCGGCCCCACGGTGCTGACCATGCCCGGTCTGATCGCCGAGGCGCTCGGCGCGGTCGGCGAGGAGCTGCGGGACTGGCTGGAACTGGTCCCGCTGGACCCGGCGTACCGGGCCTACTACCCGGACGGCTCGACCCTCGACGTGATCACCGACACCGCCCGGATGGCCGCCGAGATCTCCCGGGTCTGCGGTGACCGGGAGGCCGACGGCTACCTGCGCTTCGTCGACTTCGCCCGCCGGATGTGGCAGCTGGAACGCGACCACTTCATCGACCGCAACCTCGACAGCCCGGTCGACCTGCTCAACCTCAACCTGCTGAAGCTCTGCGCCGGCGGCGGGTTCCGGCGGCTGCAGACGAAGATCGAACAGTACTTCCGCGATCCGCGTACCCAACGGATCTTCTCCTTCCAGGCGATGTACGCCGGCCTGGCTCCGCACGACGCGTTGGCGATCTACGCGGTCATCGCCTACCTCGACTCGGTCGCCGGGGTCTACTTCCCGAAGGGCGGCATGCATGCCGTGCCCAAGGCGCTGGCCGGGGCGGCCGAGAAGCACGGGGTCCGGTTCCAGTACGACACCAGCGTGGTCAAGGTGACCACCGCGAACG
>DASVVF010000547.1:0-5538 GCA_036386695.1 Catenuloplanes sp.
CGACCACGCGAAGAGCCACGCGTGATTGTCGGCCCGGAAGGTGCCCTTGGCGTGGTGATCCTGGGCATCCTGGACGCCGACAAGAAGTCGTACTTCCATGCCAAACAGTTCCAGCCCACCACCCCCATCGCTCCCCAGACCGGACGGTTCTACATGGGTGACCTGGTGGCCTTCGCGCAGGGAACCTGAACGACGCCGGTTACGGCCAGCACCTACGGGTAACTCCCGGAAGTCAGCTGTCAGTCGTCGTTCGCCGTCGCGTCGACGTGCCGCGCCGCGCGGCGCACGGTCCAGACCAGGTAGATCGCGCAGATGATCAGCATCACCGCGGCGGTGGCCACCCAGGCCCAGCGGTGGGTCGGTTCGTCAGCCCGGATCGCCTGCCAGCCGCACAGGGCCGCGATGACCAGGGGGCCGCCGCCGTAGGTCCCATCGGCGTACGTCAGGTCGCTCAGGACTCTCCTCATGCCGGCCATGGTAGCGATGGTCATCCCCCGGCCCTGGACCCGCTGCGCGTCGCTCCACAGGAGACCGCTACGACGCGGAGCCCGGGATGGCCAGGTGCCGGTGGGGACCCGTACCCTGCCGGGATGCCCACCACAGCCGTGCCCGCCGCGCCGCCGCCGGCCGCCTCCGGGGCCCGGTTCGTGGCCCGGCCCGTTGTCGTCATCGCGGCCGTCGCTGTGATGCTGGGCCTGGGCCTGGCCGGCGGCCTGGCGACCGGCAAGCTCCTCGACGACCCGCACACAGCGTCGGCCGAGGTCCTCGTCGGGACGGTGACCTGGTCCAACCCCCAGGCGCGGCGCATCGCGTTCGTGGCCGACGCGGCGGCCCGCGACCCGCTTCCCGGTGACACGTTCTACGAGGTCATCGCCGACGGTTGGACAGACGCCGGGGGAACGATCCAGCTCACGGGAACGTATCCCACCTGCCTCGCCGACGACCGGGGCGAGTCGCCGTCGACCGACGGGCACCGGGTGGAACTCGAGGTGATCCACCGGGACACCCGCACCCGGCAGGCCCAGCACATCGTCACCCATGTGCGGTGCCTGGACTGAGCCGCCGCCGGACCGGGTCAGAACCATTGGGTGGCCATCGGCGCCTGGGCCGGGAAGCCGGTCCAGCGCAGCGCCCGTCCAGGGCGTCCAGGGCGTGCCGGACGAACCAGGCGATCAGGAAGCTGTGGGGTTGGAGGTGTGATGGCGAAGCGGCTCGACCAGATCGTCGTCGTCGACGTGGAGTCGACGTGTTGGGCGGGGGATCCACCGGCGGGTCAGCAGAGCGAGATCATCGAGATCGGGGTCTGCACCCTGGAGGTCGCCACCGGCGCGCGTGCCGGCCGGGAGAGCATCCTGGTCGCGCCGCAGCGCTCCACGGTCAGCGAGTTCTGCACCGGGCTGACCACCCTGACCCAGGAGCAGGTGCGCGCCGGGCACTCCTTCGCGCAGGCCTGCCAACTGCTCAAACGCCGGTACCTGAGCAGGGAGCGGGTCTGGGCGAGTTGGGGAGACTACGACCGCAGGCAGTTCGAACGGCAGTGTCACAGCTCCGGCGTCGGGTATCCGTTCGGCCCGGGCCACCTCAACATCAAGACGTGGTACGCGCTGGTCAGCGGGTCGCCGCACGAGGTCGGTATGGACGCGGCCCTGCGACAGTTGGGCCTTCCCCTGGAGGGCACCCACCACCGCGGCGTCGACGACGCGTGGAACATCGCCGGGGTGCTGTCGGTCCTGCTGTCCCGGGCGCGGGCCGCCCCCGGCTGACCGGCGCCACCCTCACGGCGTCCGGCGCCGGGCGTGGTAGGCCAGCCCCACCGCCGCGAACGGCTCCACCTCGACCCGGTAACCCAGCTCTTCCAGCCACCCGACGATCACGTCCCGGTGGTAGACCGACGAGGTGAACAGGTCGGCGGTGAAGTGGACCCCGTCCCGGTCCCGGCGGAACCGGCCCTGGAAGCCGCAGGCCCGGTAGTAGTCGCGCCGGACCTCGGTGGCCGCCGGCGTGGTCTGGTAGGTCAGCACCAGGATGTCGCCGCCGCAGGAGTCGGCGGCGCGCAGCGCGTCGCGCGGGGTGGGGATGCCGGCCAGCACGTTGAACGGGAACGCGACCAGCCGGGGCGCCGCCGGCAGCCGACCGGCCAGCGTGGGCAGATCGCGGACGTCACCCTCGATGACGGCGGTGCGCCGCTGGCGGCCGGCGTGCGACGTCGCGGCGAGTGCCCGTCGGGCCAGCGCGACGGCGCCCGCTGCCAGGTCCACGCCGAGATAGTCCAGACCACGGTCGATCGCGCCCGGCATCAGCAGGCTGCCGTCGGCGCAGCCCACCTCGATGAGCCCGTGGTAGCCGTCGTCGTCGAGGGTCTTGCCGGTCAGCTGGCGTTCCGCGTGCAGGTATTCGGCGACCGCCGGGGTGCTCCCCCTGATGATGTGGTGCCAGTGCGTCTCGAAGAAGGCGGTGTCGGCCCGCCGCCGGTCCAGCGGCGTCACCCAGCGCCGCGCCGGGTGGGCGACCCCGGGCAGGTCGCCGACGAGGGCGTCAGGAGACACGGCCGCCCGGCCTGACGCCCCGGTCCGGGCGTAGCGGCGCGAGCGGGCCATCCTCGACCGGTACCCCGCGGATCAGCGGCTGAGACGGGAAACCGACGGTGTTCTTCGCCGGTGTGATCGGCTCCTCGGCCACCCTGGTGCCCTCTTCGCTAGCCGGTTGTCAACCACCCCAGTGTTACAGCACGCTGCCACGATGCGGGTGGGGGCGTCGATCAGTCGACCGCTGCCGGCCGCAGGTGAATGACGAAGCGGCCGTCCTTGCCGGCGTCTCCGTACTTGCCCTCGAACAGCTTCGGCACCGACCCGACGAAGCCGGGGTCGCAGTTCGCCAGCCGCTCCAGCCGGTAGCTGACCACCTCCCCGTCGCGGCGGGTCGGGTTCTCCGCCGGGCCCAGCCGAACGGTGAGCGCCCCGATGCCATGGTCGGTCATCGTCCCGATGAACGGGTCGCCGTCCACGAAGATCTCCTCGCCGGTTCGGACGAAGGCCACCCGGTGCTCGGCGGGGGACCGGTCCGCGTGATGAACGCACAGCACCATGGTCATGTGGTGCTCCAGCGGGTACGTGGTCGTGGCCGACCACAGCCCGTCGAATCGGGACTCGGCGAACTCGCCGAGGGGGTTGGCGAGGTAGGTCTCGATCTGGCGGGTGTCGTACGCCCGCTTGCCGATCGGGAAGAACGAGACGAACGCCTTGTCATCCCAGCGGTAGAGCTGCACGGACGGTGAGGCGTCGTAGACCCGTACGTCCAGCAGCCGCCGGCGGTTGTCGTCGAGCGTCCTGCGGAACTCGTACAGGTAACGCAGGTTGTCCGTGATGAGGCCGGGCACCGCGGCGTCGTCGAGTTCCTCGGCCCGCTGGTGGGCGGCGGCCGACGTCGGGTCCAACAGCAGGATCTGTACGGTCACGCCGTTGCCCAGCGCCACCGTTAGCGCGTCGAGGAACGCCGGCCGGTGGGCGTCCTCCAGCAACCCGGTCCAGGTTTCCAGGACCCACACCTTCGAATGGCTGCGCGCGATGTAGCCGATCAGCTTGGGGATGTCGAGCACGAGATGCTCTTCGATCGCCGCGGCGGTCTGCCGGATCCGCTCGAAGATCGGGGCGAAGACCAGATACGTCGGGGGGACGAAGGCCAGCGACGCGCCGAGGTTGAGCAGCAACTCGCGGTTGAACCCGTCGACGACGCGGGCGGACACCAGCAGGGCGATGGCCAAACACGTGACCGCCACCGCCGCCCAGACCGGGCGGACCCGGGCGGTCAGCCGCCAGACCGTGGTGCGGTATCGATCCTGCCGCATCGCGATCCCTTCGTGGCAGCACTGTGGAATGCGCCTCAGCGTAGTGGTTGCCCGACAGTCGGGGCGTTCGACCGAGCCCGCCGGTCCACCGGTGCCATGAAGCCGCTTGCCGGTGCGTCGGCGGCGGGCCGTCGCCCCCGGGCAACGTGATGACCTCGCCCGCCGATGCGGTCGTGACAGAACTGTGACACGACCCGGACTGCCCCCGGACATCGACGGCGCAGCCTGACGATCGGTGTGGCAGCGTGCGCCCGGCTTCGACCGGGGGGCGTCCACCAGGGCGGATCGGCGAACGCGCCGACCGGTCCGACCGCATGGGCAGCGACGAAGGAGAACGCGATGGGCCTCGAACCCGGCACCGACGTGGCCACCCCGCGGCGCGGGCCGCGACCGGCCATGGCCACGCCCACCCTGGTGTCCGCGCACATCGTGACCGCCGCCATCGCGGTGATCGGCCTGCTGGGGCTGATGACCGGTGCTGCCGGCCCGGTCGCCCCCGAGGTGACCGGCTGTCCCGCCGGCGCGCCGGTCCTGCCGGCCCCCGCGACGATGCCCGACCTGCGGACCGTGGGGCTGCGCATCGAGCCGAACGTGCCGTTCGACGGCGGGAAGCTGGCCGTGTGGTTCGCCCGCCCGCCCGCCGGCGACGGGCTGGTGGTGTCCCTGGGCCGTCGGGACCCCAACGGACAGGTCGCCGCCTACGGCGCCACCGCCGTCGGCACGCCGGCGGGCTCGGCACCACAGTCGGTCCGGCGGCCGGCCGTCGGCTTCCACCGCCCCACCGACGCCGCCGCCGGCATGGGCCGCCCCCTGGCGTACGCGGTCTTCGGGATTGTCGTGGGCGAGGTCGACACGGTGAGCGTCGAGGTCGGCGGTCGGGTGGCCGAGGCGAGCCTGGCCACCTGGTCGGAAGACCCGCAGGTGCACGTCTGGTGGGCCCTGGGCCCGCCACTGCCGGGTGGGTCGTCGACGGCGGCCGCGCCGCTGGCGGACGTCACCGACCTCGTGGCCTACGGTCGGGACGGCGCGGCGCTGTTCGGTGGCCCGGCCGTGGGTTGTTGAGCGACCGGAGCGAATCCCCGCGCGTCGTCGGCCTTGCGCCGGTTTTGCCCGATATTGCGGGGGTAAGATGAGGTTGAGGGAAAGTTAGCCCGCTTCGCGCGCCGGTCGCCGCGGCGGGGTTTCCTCGGGACAACCATCCTGCACCCCGACGTCCACCCCGGATGCACCTGGCCCGGAGTTGTCTTAGCCCTGCAGGTAGCAGTCGTGCAGCACAACAACCGGGGGACAGACACATGATCAGTTCAGCAGCCAACCTGGCGGCCGAAGCGCTCTTCGTCTCCGACCTGCAGCCGTCCGAGGCGCCGACGGCCGCGGCCGTACGGGGCGCGGTGACCAACACGATCCTGCGGTACGGCAGCGACGGGTGCGTCGCCTCGGTGGCGGGCGCGTTCGGCGACCACCCCGACATGGCGGTCCGTCGCATGGTGTGGGTGCGCGAGGCGCTGCACACCGCCTACCCGATGACCTTCTCGTCGAGCGCGGCCCTGCAGCTCGCCCACTGACAGGTCCGCCCCACGCGTGCGCGCCCCGCGTCCGGGGGGCCGGGTGCGGCAGCCCGCGGGTCACGTCTGCGGCGTCGCCGGCGGCAGGAGGTCAGGCCGCCGGCGCACCTCCACCGTGACCGGTGTGCC
>DASVVF010000548.1:0-3306 GCA_036386695.1 Catenuloplanes sp.
GCGCCGGTCAGCCGCTCCAGGTGCGTGCACGGCGGGCAGCGCTTCACCCCGAACAGCAGCGCGTCCCCGACGGCGAACCAGCGCCCCACCAGCGACGGCAGGTCGACGCCGGCGGTCACCAGGTTCCGGCGGGTATCGCCCGGGGTCAGTGGTACGCCGGCTTCCGCGGCGACGGCGGCGACGTCCGCGACGTCGATCAGCGTCAGCTGCTTCTCCAGGTCGGGGTACTGCGCCCACGTCCCGCCACCCAGCGCGTAGCGGTCGCCCGCCAGTCCGCGCCCGGCCAGCAGCTGCGCCGTGGGCACCCGCCGCATCGGCGCGGCCGCCTCGGACGTCAGCCAGATCCCGGTCAGCACGCCGCCGTCCATCACGCCCTCCTCGGCCGGCGCGCCGGCACGTCGTCCGCGCCCCGCGCGTCCAGCGCCTCGCCGAGCGTGGCCGCCAGCTGCAGGACCTGGATCAGCAGCGGCACCAGCAGGCCCAGCCGCATCCCGGACGCTCCGCGGGCCGCCTGCGCCTCGCGGATCCGCGCGGCCCGCTCGGCCACCACCGGGATGAACCGCAGCGTCATCGCGACCATCAACCCCACCCGTGCCGGCCGCACGCCGACCACCTCGAGCGGCCGCAGCAGCCACTCGACCACGGCCACCAGCGCGGTCACCCGGGTGGTCGCGGTGACCACGGCCGCGGCCAGCACCAGGGTGAGCAGTCGCAGCACCGTCACCGTGCCGGTGAGCGCATCGGTCACCAGCAGGTGGATGCCGAACAGCGCCGCCAGCAGCAGCCACACCGGCCGAACCTGCGCCCACAGCGCCCTCGCGGGCAGTCGGGCGACCGCCAGGCCGGCGACGAGCACGCCCACCAGTGCGGCCGCGACCACCTCGATCCGGGGGAAGGCGAACAGGCCCGTCCCGAGCACCGCCAGGACGGCCAGCTTGAGGCCGGCCCGGGTGCGGTGCACGGGGCTGGTGCCCGGTACGTACAGCGACAGCATCAGGTGTTCCGGGCCACGTACCAGGGCACCGTCTCGGCGGGCGACCCGTCGGCGGCCAGCCGGCCGTCCTCGAAGACCAGCACCCGGTCGAAACCGGCCAGCAGGTCCAGGTGGTGGGTCACCACGACGACGTCCTGCCGGAGCCCCTCGATGACCTGCGCGACGCGTCTCGTGTTCACCAGGTCCAGCAGCGTCGTCGGCTCGTCGAAGACCACCCGCTGCGGCTCCATGACCAGCACGCCCGCGATCGCCAGCAGCTGCTTCTGACCGCCGGAGAGCAGGTGGGCAGGGTGGTCCCGGTGCCCGTCGAGGCCGTACCGGTCCAGCACCTCGTCGACCCGGCGGGCGATCTCGTCGGCCGGCCGGCCCTGGTTGGTCGGCCCGAAGGCGACGTCCTCGGCCACGGTGGGGTGCACGATCTGCGCGTCCGGGTCCTGGAAGACGAACCCGACCTGCCGACGGACCTCGCGCACCTGCCTGCGGGTGTCCAGCCCGTCGACGAGCACGGTGCCGGCGGTGGGCACCACCAGCCCGTTGAGCAGCCGGGCGAACGTGCTCTTGCCCGACCCGTTGGCCCCGATGACCCCGATCCGCGACTCGGTCAGGGTCAGCGTGACGTCGGAGAGCACGGTCCGCTCGCCGTAGGCGTGGGTCACGTCGCGCAGCTCGACCGCGGGCCGGGGGAGGGGCGGCGCGTCCGCTGCGGCGGCACCGCGCCGTCCCCAGTGCATGGCAGCGACCACCCGGTCTCAGCCCGCGGTCGCGCGCCGGCCCGGCAGCTCGATGACCGGGTAGGCGCGACGCACCGCCACGGCGACCACGGAGGCGGCGACCGCCTTGACCACGTCACCGGGGATGAAGGCCAACGAGCCCGTGGCCGAGACCGACAGTGGGATGTCGGCGTAGAGGCTGGTGAACGGGATGCCGATGGCGTAGATGACCACGATGCCGCCGAGCAGGTTGGCCACCAGCGCCCAGGCCAGGTTGAACCGCCGCCAGAACCGCTCGGTGAGCCAGCCGATGACGAAGGCGGCGACCGGCCAGCTGTACAGGTATCCGGCGGTCGGGCCGACGAAGACGCCCAGACCACCACTGCCACTGGCCAGCAGGGGGGCGCCCATCGCCACCACGGCCAGGAAGAGCAGCAGCGCCAGCCCACCGCGCTTGGCGCCCAGCACCGATCCGGCCAGCATCACGCCGAGCGTCTGCGCGGTGATCGGCACCGGGATGCCCGGTACCGGGACCGCCGGCAGCTGGCCGAGCACGGCCACGATCGCGGCGAACAGCGCGATGTAGGCGAGGTCCCTGGTCTTCACGACGCGCTCCTCCCGGGGTGCGCGGAACACCCGCGCGGCTCCCGGCGGAAGGTACCGGAGGACGGCGAGCGGCCGAGCGGCGCGGGTGAGCGAGCGGTCACCGGTTCCCGGGGAACTGCTCGCGGTCGGTGTCTGCGTGCTCACCTGCAGAGACGCCCGCCGGTTTGCCCGGCCTGCCGGGGACGTGTTGTCTGGGGTCCCTGAGCCCCTCGGCGAAGGCGGAACGACAGGCATGGCAACCGCGTGGTGGGCGTCGCTGTGGTCGTGGGGACGTCCCGCGCCGCACGAGCTCCCCACGGAGCGTCCGCAGGACCTGGACCGGGTGCCCGACACGGGGTACCGGCCCGCGCGGACGGCGCCGCCCGATGCGCCTCCCGCCGTCGACGGGACGGCTGCGCACCGCGCTCCGGCCGGTGCGACGCGCGCCCGGGTGGCACCGCCGCCGCCCGGGGACACCGCGCACCCCCAGGCGTCCGGTCCGTCCGGTCGATCCGGGTCACCTCGCGACCCGGACCGCAGCACCCCGCTGCGTCTTCCCCTCGAGACGACAGGAGTCCCATCCGTGGCACAGCTCGACAACGTCATCGCCGACCTGCTTGCGATCGAGGGCGCCAACGGCGCCGCGATCGTCGACATCGACAGCGGCATGGCCCTCGCGGCCGGCGGCACCCCCGGGTTCGACCTCAACGTCGCGGCCGCCGGCAACTCCAACGTGGTGCGCGCCAAGCTGCGCACCATCCAGGACCTTGAGCTGAAGGACGAGGTCGAGGACATCCTGATCACGCTGCAGGGCCAGTACCACCTGATCAACGTGCTCAAGGGCCAGGGCAACAGCGGGCTGTTCATCTACCTCGTGCTCAACCGCGTCACGGCGAACCTGGCGCTGGCCCGGCACAAGCTGCGGGCGGTCGCCGGCCACGTCACCGTCTGACGCGCCCGCTGCGCCGGCGCTCACCCCAGGTGGGGGGACGGGGAGGGCGCCGGCTCAGGCCGCGG
>DASVVF010000549.1:0-4824 GCA_036386695.1 Catenuloplanes sp.
GAGGCTTCCTTGAGCACCCGCGCCGCCTCGGGCCGGCCGAGGTCCTGCAGGTACGACCCCTCGGCGACGATGTCCTGCAGTTGGAACGTGTCCAGCACGAGCCCCTGGTTGGTCAGCGAGTGCTCGGCCTCCTCGGCGACGGCGCCGGCGAACGCGGCCCGGTCCCGGATGATCTCCTCGACGGTGAGCCGACCCACAATGGAGCGCAGCGCCCCGGCCAGTACCTCCGCGGTGAAGTCGTCGATGCCCTGCTGTTGATCCAGGAACCGCTGCGCGGCCGCCCGGATCGCGTCCTCGGTGCCGCCCACCTTGACGATCGCGACGCCGTGCAGGTCCGCCCGGATGCCCTGCTTGCTGACCGCGGCCTGGATCTGCACGGGGATGCGCCGGCTGGAGAGGTCCAGCTTGTGGAGCTTCTGCACGACGGGCAGGACGAAGACCGAGGCTCCCATCACCACCTTCTGCCCGGACAGGTCCGTGGATCGCACGCCGGTGGCCGATTCGACCGCGCGGCCCTTGCGACCGGTCACGATGAACGCCTGGTTGGGCCCGGCGACCTTGATCCGTGACACGACGAGCGCAATGAGAAGGACGACCAGCAGCACCAGGCCGCCGATCCCGACCAGCAGGACGTTGTCCATCAGCTTTCCTCTGTCAGGGGGTCTCCTCGACGATCACACTCGTCGAGCTGGGTACCTCGATCACGAAAACCCGGGCGCCCAGCGGGATCGGCCGGTCGGCGCGGGCGTTGAGCTTCA
The DNA here is from genome assembly GCA_036386695.1 of Catenuloplanes sp. GTDB lineage: Bacteria > Actinomycetota > Actinomycetes > Mycobacteriales > Micromonosporaceae > DASVVF01. Next base: position 759 of record DASVVF010000549.1, read on the forward strand.
CCGGTTGGCCACCGAGTGAGACCCGGACCTCGCCGTACCCCTGGACCGGGATCCGGGTGACCACGACACCGCACGCGCCGACCAGGTCCGCGCTGGTCGGCGTGGCGTCGGTGTTCATCCGCATCGCGGCGCGCGAGAGTCGCACCGCCAGCCACGCGGTGGGCACCGCCGCGGCGAGGCCGGTGGCCGACGCCGCGACCAGCGCGGGGGTGCCGGTGCCGACGAGTTCGGCCACCAGCGCCCCGGCGAAGCCGAAGGATCCGACAAAGCCGGCGACCGCCGGTACGGAGAAGGGCCCGTCGGCGTCGACGTGCCCAATGTTCAGCAGGTCGCCGATCAACAGTGCGACGGCGAGCACCACGGTGCCGACGCCACCGATGACGAGAAACGTCATCGTGATCGGGCCCATCGCCACCCTCCTCGCCTGCCCGCCACAGCTCCAGGTGGTGCCGGGCGTGTCCGCGACGTTACCCAGCCTACGCAACCTTCGGTTACCGAGTGGTGACCCTCGGACTCGCCGGTAGTTCACCGACTCGGTCGGCGGCGGCTCCCGTCGCCGGTGGCTGGGCGTTGGTAGTGCCGGGCTGCTGACGGCCGTACGCGGGGCCGGCGTTGTGGCGCCGACCCCGCGTTGTCCAACCGGTCAGATGGGGCGGGTGAACGTGCACTGGAAGCCCATCTCGTCGACCCGCGCCGGACCGCTGCCGCCAAGCAGGGAAACCCGGATGAAAACCTGCGTCGGACCGTCGCGGTAGCCGGACACGGCGTGCCACTGCCAGGCCGCGTCACCGGCCCGGACGGTGCGCAGCGCGACATACGTCCAGGTGGTGGGATCGATCACCTCGACGTTGAGCAGGGCCGGCCCACTCACGGACCGGATCCAGAAGCCTCCACCACAGGTGGTGGAATGCCCGGCGGTGCGGGGTCGGACGGTCAGCAGCTTGCCCACCCCGGACCAGCCGCCGGGCGAGGTCGTCAGCAGGGCGTTGTTCCGGCCGCCGGCCGCCGTGCCCGCGTTCAGCTCCAGGGTGCCACTCCCGTCGCCGCCGCGATCGAACTGCCACGCCGCGGCCGGGTTGCTCTCGAACCCGTCGGTGTGCTGCCAGATGTCGGCGTGCGCGGGGCTGGCGGCCACGCCCAGCGTCACCGCCGTCGTCGCGGCGACCGCGACGGCGAAGCGGATGAACCTTCTGGATGCGGGTCTCATACCTGTCTCCCTGACTTGGTCGCGGCCGTCACGGCGCGCCGTAGATCACGATCTGGTAGGCGGTGATGGGTTCGCCCACCGGCTGGTGATAGGCCCGTGGGGTGGCGGCGCACACGGTGCCGTTCTGGACGCCGTTGGTGTGCGAGTTCAGCCCGTACGCGATGTGGTTGCTGAACAGTGGACCGCCGCTGTCGCCGCGGAGCATGCACATGTTGGTCTCGACCATCTGGTCCACCGCGCCGACGCCGGCGCTGTTGATCGTCACCCCTGTCCGCAGCACGGAGCCGCAGGTGAGCCCGGTCGTCTTACCGGACTTGCAGAGCGAGAGTCCGGGGACGGCCGTCGCCCAGCCGTGGATGCTCTCGGTGGTGCCGTTTCGCCGGTTGATCTGACCGGTCGGCCAGACCGCCGGACCGTTCATCCAGATCAGCCCGTAGTCGCTGCCCGGGTAGACGCTGGTCAGCGACGGTCCCACGTCCTGCCCGTTCGGCAGCGTCCAGTGTGGGAAGCCGGTGGTGCAGTGGCCGGCGGTGATGATGTAGTTGAAGCTGTTGTCGGTGGCGGTGAACCCGACCGTGCAGCCACCCAGCGCGTCCCCGCTGGAGATCCCGACGCCCGGTGAGATCGAGCCCTGCCCCGCCTCGAATCGCACTGCCTGGCCGAACCGGCGCGCCGCCGAGCGTTGCGCGGCGTTCTTCGCCCCCGACGCCGGCAGGGTCACCACGACCTGGTTCGCCGCCGTGTCCACCCCCCAGGTCGTGTCGACCTCACTCGGCGCGGCCTCCAGGGTCCGCTGGATATCCTGGAGTTGGCGCTCACCGCGCGCGACGACGCGCGCCTTCGCGCCGGCGGCGGCCACCTTCGCGGCGGACGCGGAGTCGGTCACGGTGACGACCAGTTTGCCGTCGGACAGGTACGCCCCGCCGGACTTCGGACCGAGCTCGGTGGTCAGCCGATCGGCGAGGTCCACAGCGGCGTCCTCGGCGCGGAGCAGTTTCTCGGCGGCGGCCCGGCCGATGCCCCGCTGCTTGGCGAGGGCATCGATCATGTCGGCCCCGCGACCGGCCCGGTCGGCCATGACGGCCGCACCGCCGTTCGGTGCCGGCTGGTTGCCCGGCTCGGCCGCCGCGGCGGTCGGGATGAGGGCGACCGGCATCACGACGGCGATCGCCCCGGCGAGCACGGATCGTCGGCTTGACTTTCTCCGCCGCGGTTGGCTTACACGTTCTGACATACCGGATCCCTTCACAGGAAGCTGGTGCGCTTGGGTCCGGAGCCTGATGGCCGGGACCGAGCGCATTCTGGCAACTGTGGCGGGGGCGGTACGTCGAATGTCGGACACCGTCGGACCGGGCCGGACAGCGCCGGACAGCTGCTGAGCGCGCCGGGGAGGGGGATGGCCGGCACCTCAGTGGACAGAAGTTCCGGCTCGCCCCGGCGGCCCGGACTTCACCGCAGCAGGTCGGCCACCGTGGCGGTGTCCCCGGCGGTGTGGGCGGCCAGCAGCTCGGCGAAACGGTCCGCCGGCATGATCCGGATGCCGAGTTCCTCGGCCCGGGCCACCTTGGAGCCGGCGCCGTCGCCGACCACCACCAGATCGGTCCTCTTCGACACCGCGCCCGATGACCTACCGCCGAGGGTCTCGACGGCCTCGTTGCCCTCGGTGCGGGACAGGCCGGGCACGGAGCCGGTCACCACAACCGTCATCGGGCCGCCGTCGGGCCGCCGTAGCGGCAGCGCCGGTGCCCGGGGGTCGTCGGGTCCGGGCTGGGCCACCGTGGCCGCGCCGGGCTCGGTGACCGTGACGCCGCGCTCCACCAACCTGGCGATCAAGGGAGCCAGGTCGACGAGTTCCGCGGCGATCGTCACGGCCCGCTCCGGGCCCACGCCCTCGACGGCCTGCAGGTCGTCGACGGTGGCCCGCAGCAGGGCCGCCATCGTGCCGAAATGCCGGGCCAGCCGGCGCGACATCGACCGGCCGGTCATCCGCAGGCCGAGGCCGGTCAGCACCCGGGACAACGGTTGGGCCTTCGACGCCTGGATGTTCGCCACCAGCTTGGCCGCGGAGGTGGCACCCATCCGGTCCAGGCCCGCCAGGGTCGCCGCGTCCAGGTCGTACAGGTCGGCGGCGTCGGTGACCAGGTCGGCCGCGACGAGCACCCGGATGATCTTTTCTCCGAGCCCTTCGATGTCCATCGAGTCCCGGGCGACGAAGTAGCGCAGCGACTCGTCGGCGCCGCACACCCGCCCCCGGGTGCACCGCCACCGCTTCTGCGACCGGTCGATGTCACCACCGCAGCGTGGGCAGTGCTCCGGCGCGACGAACGGAGTCGAGTCCGCCGGCCGGGCGTCGAGCAGGGCACCGGTCACCTCGGGGATCACGTCCCCGGCCCGCCGGACGAAGACCGTGTCGCCCACCCGCACATTGCGGCGGACCAGGTCACCGAAGTTATGCAGCGTCGCCGAGGTCACCACCACCCCGCCGACCCCGACCGGCTCCAGGACCGCGACCGGGGTGATCACCCCCGTCCGGCCGACCTGCACCTCGATGCCGAGCAGCCTGGTGGTGCGGGTGTCGGCCGGGAGCTTGTAGGCGATCGCCCACCGCGGCGCACGGCTGGACGAGCCGGCCTGCTCGCGGTCCCGTGCGTTGTCGGCCTTGATCACGGCACCGTCGACGGCGAAGCCCAGCCGGCCGCGCTGGGCGGTCAGCGCCCGCACGGCGGCGAACGCCGCCGCGATCGTCGGGCAGAGCGGCATCCCGGCGGCCGAGGTGGCGGTGGTGGCCACACCGAGGCGGGTCAGCGCCGCCATCGCCGTCGAGTGCCGGCCGTCCGGGTTGGCCAGGCCGTGGGCGGT
>DASVVF010000550.1:0-8331 GCA_036386695.1 Catenuloplanes sp.
GGCCCGCTGCGTCGCGGCCGGGATCGGTGGCGCCCCGGTCCCGTACGAGACGCTGCCCTGGTTCTGGACGGAGCAGTTCGACCTGCGGATCCAGATCGCGGGGCTGTCCCACGGACATGACCGGGTGGTGGTCGTCGGGGACGCCACGGGCGGCCGGTTCTCGGTGTGCTGTCTGCGGCGCGGCCGGCTGGTGGCCGTGGAATCGGTCAACAACCCACGCGACCACATGGCGGCCCGACGGTTGCTGGCCGGACCGGTCGCGCCCGGCCTGGCCGACCTGTGCGACCCGTCGACGGATCTGCGGGCCCTGGCTGTCGGGTCGACCGCCGGGTAGTTCACCGGCCGGACCGCCCGGGCAGCACACGACGGCGGTGCGCTGCCCGGGCGGTGCGGCATGCCTCAGCGCAGGGAACGGAAGAAGGACCGCAGATCGTCGACCAGGAGGTCGGGTGCCTCCGCGGCGGCGAAGTGTCCACCGCGGTCGAACTCCGACCAGTGCACGATGTTGTAGAGCTGCTCCCCGAAGTGCCGGATGGCGACGTCGCCGGCGAACACGGCCACCCCGGTCGGCACGGTGGACGGCTGCGGCCACGCCCCGAAGTGCATGTCCTCGTAGTACAACCGACCGGCCGAGTTCGCGGTGCCGGTCAGCCAGTACATCATCACGTTGGTCAGCAGGCGGTCGCGGTCGACCGCGTCCTCGGGCAGCTCGGCGGCGCTGTTCGTCCATTCCTTGAACTTCTCGACGATCCAGGCCAGCTGCCCGACCGGGGAGTCCGTCAGCCCGTACGCCAACGTCTGGGGGCGCGTCGACTGGATCTGGAAGTAGCCGAAGCCGTCGTCGCGGAACCGTTCGATGTCCGCGAGCCGCTCCCGTTCCTGCGCGGAGAAGGTGGCCATGACGTCGTCCGGGACGGGGCCGAAGGGGATGAAGCCCACCGTGGCCGCATTGACGTGCACGCCGACCACGCGATCGGGGGCCAGCCGCCCGATCTCGGGCGAGACGACGGCTCCGAAGTCACCACCCTGCACGCCGTAGCGGGTGTGCCCGAGGCGGTCCATCAGCTCGACGAAGGCGCCGGCGATGCGGCCGCTCGTCCAGCCGGGCCCGGTGGTGGGGCCGGAGAACCCGAAGCCGGGAACGGAGGGGATCACCAGCTCGAAGGCGTCGGCGGGGTTCCCCCCGTGCGCCGCCGGGTCGGTCAGCGGACCGATCACATCGAGGAACTCCACGATGGACCCAGGCCAGCCGTGGGTCATCAGCAACGGCAGGGCCCCCGGCTGCGGGGAGCGCACGTGCAGGAAGTGCAGCCGCTGGCCGTCGATGGTGGTGACGAACTGCGGGAACTCATTGAGCTGGGCCTCGTGCTTGCGCCAGTCGTAGCTGGTGCGCCAGTACTCCGCGAGCCCGCTGAGGTAGTCCACCGGGACACCGCGTTCCCAGCTCGTGCCGGGCAGCTGGTCCGGCCAGCGGGTGCGGCCGAGGCGGTCACGCAGGTCGTGCAGGTCGGCCTCGGGGACATCGATGTGGAACGGCTCGATGGCGGTGGGTGAGGTGGTCACGGCGGCTCCCGGGTCCAGTGGAGGGCAGGGGCATGGCAACGGCGACAAACCGGGCGAAACCATCTTAGCGGAAGGTGTACCGCTGACGGTGCCTCAGCGGTATGACATTCCCCGGTGGACACGGGGCGCGGGGGGCGGCGACCACCTCAGTCGGCTGCCGCCGTCACCCCGTGGTAGTCGGCGAAACGGTCGAGGGCCGCCGTGAAGGCCGTCCGCTCGGCCGCCGACAGCTTGCGGTACCACTGCGTCTGCACCTGGACGGACCGGCTCTTGTGCACGGGCTTCCAGTGCCCGATCACCTGACCGTCCAACAGAATCGCATGCAGCAGGGGCGTGTCGCCCAGGGCACCGCCCGTGCCGTGCAGGACGTCCTTGCTCTCGCTGTAGGACATCACCACCTCGTCGTAGCCCTGGACGAGGTCGATCACCGGTCCCGACCGGTCCGCCTCGGGGAGGTCCGGCGGGTACCAGTACGTCCGACCGTCGACGACCGTGCTGTCGAGTTCGGAGCGGACCATCGCGAGTCCGGCCTTGCCGTCGGCCGCGGTGAGGCTCGACCACTGGACGAAATCCTTGAGGGTCGCCGGCCCGCGGCTGGAGAAGTAGCGCAGCGTCAGGTCCGCCAGCGCCTTCTCGCGCGCGACGTGCCGGGTCTTGGGCACCCGCTCGGCCAGCAGCGCGTACGTCTGTTGGCGCCCGCTCGGCGCTCCGCTGCACAGCACCGCGTCGATCTCGGCCCGCATCAGGATGTAGCCCAGCTGCAGCCCGCTCGCCTCGATGCCGGCGCGCTCCAGCTCCGCGGCGAGTTCCGTCCTGGTCAGGTGCCGGTCGCCGGACAACACCCGCTCGAAGATGCCGTTGGTCTTGGCGAAAACGTCCTCGTCGAGACCGAACTTGCGGTAGTAGTACGCGTTCAACGCGTTGATCCGCGGGGCGGTCAGCTCCAGCATCCACCGGATGTCCTTGGCCAGGACGAAATGCCAGGTGGGTCGCAGGACATGGGTCCGCAGGATCGTCCCGTTGGCGAACTCCCGCGCCATGGCCTGCTCGGTCACCCCGTCCGCCCGCTGCGCCACCGACCACTTGGCGACCGCGAACTCCTGGGACTGCATGGCTCCGAGCCGCCGCAGGACCTCCTCCGGGCCCGGCAGGGCGGGACCCCAGAGCCGCTGATTCACCATCCGCCAGCGTGCTATTTCCGGGCGTCTCATAGGTCGTCAGCGTACTGCCTCGCAGGCCACGGCCACTTGAGCCGTGGTGGAGGCGGGTCGGGACCGGCCGGCGGGGGTAGCCGGCCTGCGGGGAAAACCGAGTGGGGCTCCACCGGCACCCGCCACGGTTAACCGATGACTGTTGACCACCTCGCCGAAATACGACGGCGCTGCCTCGCCCTCCCGCGGGTCTCCGAGCGGGCCAGCTACGGACAGCCGGCCTGGTTCGCCGGGCAGAAGAAGATGTTCGCGATGCTCGACTGGCGGCGACCGGCCGTCTGGTGCGCCGCACCCCCGGGCCGGCAGGCCGAATACATCAGCCGGGCCTCCCGCCAATTCTTCCGGCCACCGTATCTGGGCCCGAAGGGATGGCTCGGGATCTACCTGGACACCCCGGGGGTCGACTGGGGGCAGGTGGATTCCCTGCTGACCGACGGCTACCGGCTGGTGGCCCCGACCAATCTCGTCTCGCTGCTCGACGCCGCCTGAGGCGGCCCTTTCGGCGGTGTCGAGCACCGCCCGATCCCGTCTCGAGCAGCCACCGGAAGGTTACCCGTCATGCGAGTGCTATTCACGACCTTCGCCGCGAAGTCGCACATGCACGCCCAGGTTCCGCTGGCCTGGGCGCTGCGCGCGGCCGGCCACGAGGTGGTCGTCGCCAGCCAGCCCGACCTCGTCGACGACATCACCCGCACCGGGCTCACCGCCGTGCCGGTCGGCGAGCCGTTGGAGCTCGACCGGTGGTTCGCCGAGAACGAGAACGGCACCCCCGGCGACGCCGAAGGGTGGGACCAGGGCGGCACCGACATGAGCGCGCTGCTGGACATGAGCGAGCAGCGCCCCGAACGACTGACCTGGGAACACGTCCACGGCGTGTTCGACGCGATGACGAACTACGTCTTCCAGTACGAGTGCCCGCCGGCGATGATCGACGACCTGGTCGCGTTCGCCCGGCACTGGAAACCCGACCTGGTCATCTGGGACACGATGACCTTCGCCGGCCCGATCGCCGCGATGGCCAGCGGAGCCGCCCATGCGCGCCTGTTGTTCGCCCTCGACCTGGTCGGCAGCATGCGGGCGACATTTCTCGACCTGCTCGGCCAACGGCAGCCCCCGGACCGCGACGACCCGTTGCGGACCTGGCTGACCGGGCACCTGCGGCGGCACGGGTGCGAATTCGCCGAGGAGGCGGTCGTCGGGCAGTGGACCATCGACCCCGTTCCGCAGTCGATGCGCCTGCCGACGACGCTGCCGACCGTCCCGGTGCGCTACGTGCCCTACAACGGCCAGGCCGTGGTGCCCCCGTGGCTGCACCGGCCGGCCGGGCGCCGCCGGGTGTGCCTGACCCTCGGCGTGGCCAAGCGGGAGGTACACGGACACGAGTTCGCCTCGGTCTCCGACATGCTGCAGGCCTTGGGCGACCTCGACGTCGAGGTGGTCGCCACCCTCAACGCCAAGCAGCTGGAAGCCCTGCCGCACCTGCCGGACAACGTCCGGGCGGTGGAGTTCGTCCCGCTCAACGCGCTGCTGCCGACCTGTTCGGCGATCGTGCACCACGGCGGGTCGGGCACCTTCCAGACCGCCCTGGCGCACGGGGTGCCGCAGGTCATCGTGCCCGACATGGTGTGGGACACGATCCTCAAGGCGTCGGCCCTCGAACAACGCGAAGCGGGGCTCTACGTCCGCGACGTCGACACCCTGACGGCCGGCGAGCTGCGCGACTGCGTCGTGCGCCTGCTGGATGAGCCCACTTTCGCGGGCAACGCCGACCGGGTCCGTCGCGAGATCGTCGCGACCCCCAGTCCCGCCAACATCGTCCCGGTGCTGGAGAAGCTGACAGCGGAGCACCGGAGTACCAGAGGGAGGAACAATGGACAGCACGAGTGAGACGGCCACCGCGACACCCGTCGGGGTGTGGAAGGGTGCCGTCGAGATGCCCGGCAACACCTTCGAGCTGGAGCTGCGCTTCACCCACGACGGCAAGGCGGTGCTGCATGCCGCCGGCGGCAGTGAGGGGAAGGGCACCTGGCGCGCCACCGGCGAGCGGAGCTTCAATTTCCAGATCATCGAGAACTTTCCCGGCGGACGCGTGCGGATCAACCAGGACGCCGTGCTGCTCGATGACACGTTCCGCAGCGCGGGGACGTCCAAGGTGTACGACGCCAAGGGGATCTTCCAGCAATCGGTCAACCCCACCGTGACGGCCACCCGGGTGAACGGGGGATGAGCACCGGCGAAGCGGCCCCGGGCCCGCTGGAGCAGTTCCACTCCCAGCGCGTCACCTGGGTCACCGGTGCCGACGGCGTCCAGCACGCCGACGTCGTCGTGCCTGTCGACTACACCGAGCCCGAGGGAGACCGTTTCACCCTCACGGTCAGCCGGGTGCCGGCCAGGGACGGGGCCCGCCGACGCGGGGTGTTGATGTCGTTCACCGGTGGGCCGGGCGGCAACGAGGGCCTCGGCGTGGCCGCCCATCACCGCTTCGCCGGAACCCCACTCGGCGAGATCTACGACCTGGTGGGTTTCGACCCGCGCGGATACGGGGGCACCCCGCAGCTGTTCACCGAGGTGGTCCCGAAACGGGCCGCGTTCGACTCCCGCCCCGACGACGCGCTGTTCGCCGACATCGCCGCGGACGCGTACGACGCCGAGCAGGCGTGCCAGCGTGCCGGCGGGTCCCTTCGCCGGCACGTCAGCACCCGCAACATCGCCCGCGACATGGACGTCATCCGGGCCGTCCTGGGCGAGGAGCGGATCAACTTCGTCGGGTACGCGTACGGCACCTACGTCGGCGCCGTCTACGGCAGCATGTTCCCCGCCCGGCTGGACCGCAGCGTGCTGGACTCATGCGTGCATCCGGACTGGCTCTGGCGCAAGCAGTTCATGATGCAGGCCGTGGCGATCAAACGGAACGTCGAGGCCTGGGCGGGCTGGGTGGGGCAGCGCCACGGGCGCTACCAGCTCGGCCGCGGCGCCGCCGATGTGCTGGCCGCCGTGGAGGACGTCTCGACCAAGCTCGCCGCCCAGCCGACCGACACCATGGACCGGACCGCCTTCGACGGGGCCGTCGGCAACGGCTCGGCACTGCGCCCCGGCTGGGCCGATCTGGCCGAACTCGTCGCCGGGCTGCACCACGGCTCGGCGGCACCGCCGGAGGTGGCCGACGCCGTCAACGACTTCGCCGAACAGGGACTGCGTACCCGGTCGACGTCCGGGGCGCTCACCTCACGCGCCGACAGCGAGCAGGACAGCAAGGCCGCCGGCTGGGTGGTCCCCGGGGCGGGCGCCCCGGCGCGCCGCAAGGCGGTGATCGAGGCGGTCACCTGTGAGGCTCCGTGGCCGCGGGACCTGGAGACGTACTACGCGGACATGCGCCACTACCGGCAGGTCTATCCGTACGGCTTCGGTGTCCTGCGGGCCCAACCGTGGGTGGGGACCTTCCCGACGTTCACCCCGCCGGAGGAACTGACCGTGCTGCGGCGCGTCGGGTACCCGGTCGGCGTCGTCGTGCAGACCGAAGCCGATCCGCTGGATCCGGTGGAGGGGGCGGTCGCCATGGCCGAGCGGCTCGGTCACCACCTGATCGTCGTCGCCGACGACGGGGGCCACGAGCTCTTTCCGGCCGGCGGGAACGAAACCCTGAACAGCTACGTGAACGACTACCTGATGGACGGGACGCTACCGCCGCACCGGGTGACCATCGCCGGTGCCGCGCGACCCGCCGTCGAAGCCGACGACTCTCCCCTGGAGCCAGCGATGAGCACACCCGTCCAGACCGGGACGCGGACCAGCGTCCCGGACGTCCGCAAGAGCGTGACCGTACCCGTCTCCGCCGAGCAGGCGTTCGCCGTCTTCGTCGACGACCCGATGCAATGGTGGCCGGAGACCCACATCCTGGTGCGCGAGCGGCGCACCGCCATCGTTTTCGACCGGGCCGTCGGTGGGCGGTTCTACGAGCGCGCCGTCGACGGCAGCGAGGCCACCTGGGGGCGGATGCTGCACTGGGACCCGCCGCGGCGGATCGCGATGACCTGGCGGATCGACGGGCGGTGGCAGTCCATCGACAACGACGACGCCGCGAGCGAGATCGAGGTGACCTTCACCGCGCTGGGCGCGAACAGCACCCGGGTGGAACTGGCACATGTGAACCTGCACCGGCACGGCGCCGACGCCGTCGCCATCCACCGGGCTCTGGACGGGCCCAGCCCCGGCGAGACCCTCGAGTCCTACGCCCGGGCGGTCGCGCGCTCCGCCGGGTAACCAGCCCACCCATCGCCGGGGGTTGCCCGCGCCGGCCGCCGGACGTGCCGGCGCGGGTAGCCTTCGCCGACGACCGCGGGAGACGACGTGCGGGTTCTGTTGACTGTGTCCTCATGGCCGACGCATTACGCCGCGATGGTGCCGCTCGGGTGGGCCCTGCAGGCAGCGGGGCACGAAGTCCGGGTCCTGTGTGCGCCGTCGCAGGCCACCCCGGTGGCCAACGCGGGTTTCATTCCGGTGCCGATCATCGACGGGCTCGACCCGGTGCTCAGCAACCGGCTGCAGTACTACCATGAGGCGGTGGCCGGCAGCTGGCCGTACCCGTGGCTGCCCCTGCACCCGGTGACCGGCCGGGAGATCACCGATCTGCGGGACTTCGACGTCGAGGAGTTCCGGGCGACGGTCGAGGTGGACCTGATCGCCCGGACGCGCGACAGCTTCGACCGGGTGGCCCAGCTGACCCGGTCGTGGCGGCCGGACCTCGTCCTGCACGACCCGGCCAGCCTCGAAGGGGTCTTCGCGGCACGGCTGATGGGGGTCCCGGCGGCCCTGTGCCTGTGGGGCCCGGTCGGCACGCACGAACCGGAGCACATGCGCATCGTCCCGCAGGACTTCAGCGGCTCGTTCCCCCGGCACGGGCTGGAGCCGTTCCACCTGGGCATGATCGACCGGGTGGTGGACCCGTGCCCGGCGGAGCTGGCTCCGCCGACCACCGCGCAGCGGCTGGCCATGCGGTACGTGCCGTACAACGGCTGCTCGGCGGCGGCGCCGTGGCTCTTCGAGGCGCCCGAGCGTCGGCGGGTGTGCGTGGCCTGGTCGACGGCCCTGTCGGTGATGTCCGGGCCGGCTTCCTACCTGGTGCCGCTGCTCATCGAGAGCCTGGCCGACCTCGACTGCGAGCTTGTCGTGACGGCGACCGCCGGCGATGTGGCCGCGTTGGGCTCGTTGCCCCGTTCGGTGCGGGTGCTGGAGCACCTGCCGCTGCGGTTGCTGCTAGCCACCTGCGAGGCGGTCGTGCATCACGGGGGCAGCGGAAACACCATGACCGCGCTGTGCCACGGCGTCCCACAGCTCGCCGTCACGTTCGCATCCGAGCAGGCCGCGGCGGCCGACCGGGTTACCCGCACCGGGGCGGGCCTGCACCTGCCCGGGCACCGGGCGGACAAGGCCGCGGTGCGGGAGTCCGCGTGGCGCCTGCTCACCGAGCCGTCCTTCCGGCAGGGGGCGGCGGCCGTGCGCGACGCGATCATCGCCCGGCCGACGCCGGCGGATCTGGTCAGCACCCTGGAAGACCTTG
>DASVVF010000551.1:0-3992 GCA_036386695.1 Catenuloplanes sp.
GTCGGTCAGCTGATCGAGCCGGGTGGTGGCGAAGTGGGCCAGGAAGTCGGGGCGGGCCACGACGAACGGCCCGTACACCGATGACTGTGCGGCGACGCCGGTGGCCACCGCGGGTGCCAGGCGCCAGTATGGGGAGCCGAGGTCGCGGGGACGCCAGATGCCGGACACGACGACGTCCGAGGCGGTTCTGGTGAACCGGTTGGTGATCGGGACGCGGTCACCGACGGTGACGCCGAGGATGGCGGCGACCGACTCGGCCAGGGCGGTCCGCACCGGCGTGCCGCCCGCTGCCGGCCAGTCGCCGCTGAGCAGGTCGGCATGCTCGGCCAGCCCGTCGAGGAAGACCACCGAGGCGAGGACGGCGCCCTGAGCGTCCGGGACGGCGGCGCCGGTGTCCGGGCCCAGTTGCCGTCCGGCGGCGGTTCCGCCGGCCCAGACGTGGGCATCCAGGCCGGCGAATCCGGCGGCGACCCGGGCGCGCACGGCGGCGTCCCGCTGGGCCAGCTTGGCGGGTGCGCCGGCGGGGCCTTCCAGTAGGACCGAGCGTTCATCGGGCGGGGCGGCGGCGACGGCTCCGGCGGCGCCGGCGGCGACGACCCCGCGGCTGTACGCGGCCAGACCGGTCAGCAGCACGGTGGTGACCAGCGTCGCTCCGACGCCGGCGAGGATCAGACCTTTCGCCTCGCGGGCGCGACGGAACACCAGCCTCATGGATCCCCCTGTCAATGCCGGCCCAACCTACCTATCGCGGGGCGTCCCCGGGATCCCCCGGAGTGCCGGTCGGAGTTGTTCACCCCGATCGGTCCGGAAAATCGCTTGACCAGATGCGAGTTACGGACCGTAGGTTACGGTGACGTAGCCGTAACTTCCTCTCTCCGAGCCCCCGCGAGGTGCCAATGACTTCCGTCCTCGTCGAGCAACCCACCCCTTCGGTCGGGCCCAAGCCACTGACCGAGGGTAAGCAGCCCGCCGCCGTCCTCGGCGCGCTGTACGCCTTCGTGGCGATCCCGTTCCTGGCCCTGTTCGCGGCCGTGCCGCTCGCCTGGGGTGGTTGGCTCGGCTGGACCGACATCATCATCGCCGTGGTCTTCTACAACCTGACCGGCCTGGGGATCACCGTTGGTTTCCACCGCTACTTCACCCACGGCTCGTTCAAGGCCAAGCGCTGGCTGCGGGTCAGCCTGGCCGTGGCCGGCTCGCTGGCCGTGCAGGGTGAGATCATCCAGTGGGTCGCCGACCACCGGCGCCACCACGCGTACTCCGACCTGGAGGGCGACCCGCACTCCCCGTGGCGGTTCGGCACCGGTTTCTGGGCGCTGACCAAGGGCCTGTTCCACGCCCACCTCGGCTGGATGTTCACCCGGGAACTGTCCAACCGCGCCCGCTTCGCCCCCGACCTGGTCGCCGACAAGGACATCGCCCGGATCGACAAGCTGTTCGGGGTGTTCGTGGCCACCAGCCTGCTCGCCCCCGCGGTGGTCGGCGGGTTGGTCACCTGGTCCTGGCACGGCGCGCTGACGGCCTTCTTCTGGGCCGGCATCCTGCGCGTCGGCCTGCTGCACCACGTGACCTGGTCGATCAACTCCATCTGCCACGTCTACGGCGAACGCCCGTTCGAGATGCGCCAGGGCGACAAGGCCGCCAACTTCTGGCCGCTGGCCCTCATCTCGTTCGGCGAAAGCTGGCACAACCTGCACCACGCCGACCCGACCTCGGCCCGGCACGGGGTGCTGCGCGGTCAGATCGACAGCTCCGCGCGGGTGATCTGGCTGTTCGAGAAGATGGGCGCCGCCTGGGACGTCAGGTGGCCGAAGCCGGAGCGTCTGGAAGCCAAACTGGCCAAGTCTCCGACTCCGCTGTGACGCTCGCGTCCGACGCCGCGCCGGCGCGCGGTGGCGTCCGGGGGGCGCCGCCGCCGCGCGCGGGCACCGCGGCGCCGGTGGCCACCTGGCAGGATGGCCCGGTGACCCAGCAGAGCGAGGGCATCGACAACCGGCCGGGCCGTGACGGGAACGTGTCCCGCGCGACCGGACCCGGGTCGGGGATCGGTCAGCCGGCGGCTAAAACATCCGGTTCGCGGGTACGCATGTCGGCCACCCAACGCCGCGAGCAGCTCATCGTGATCGGTCGGCAACTGTTCGCCGAGCGGGGCTTCGACGCCACCTCCGTGGAGGAGGTCGCCGCCCGGGCGAAGGTTTCCAAGCCGGTGGTCTACGAACACTTCGGTGGCAAGGAGGGCCTGTACGCGGTGGTGGTCGATCGGGAGGTGCGGGCGCTGCTGGACCGGATCGCCGCGGCGCTGACCGCCGGGCATCCGCGCGAGCTGCTGGAGCAGGCGGCGTTGGCGCTGCTGGCCCACATCGAAGAGGAACCCGACGGGTTCCGGGTGCTGGTGCGCGAGTCGCCGGTGTTGTCGGCCGCGGGAAACTTCTCCAGCGTGATGAACGACGTGGCACACCAGGTGGAGCACATCCTCGGCGCCGAGTTCAAGGCGCGCGGGCTGGACCCCAAGTTCGCCGAGCTGTACTCCCAGGCCCTGGTCGGCATGGTGGCCCTGGTCGGCCAGTGGTGGCGCGAGGCCCGCCAGCCGAAGAAGGAAATGGTGGCCGCCCACCTGGTCAACCTGGCCTGGAACGGGCTGTCCCATCTGGAGGCCGAGCCGACGCTGCTGACCCGGCCCAGCCGCTGACCCGGCCCAGCCGCTGATCCGGTCCGGGCGGCGGCAGACCCGGGCGTCTCAGGCCGGGACCGGGGTCTCTCAGGCGGGGACCCGGGCGTCCCGCTCGTGGCCCACGCCCGGGTCGGTGTGCCCCCGGCCCGGCTCCCCGACCCGGCCGTAGAGCCCGGCGGTGATCAGCAGCAGACCGGTCACCAGACAGGTCAGCACGTTGACCATCGAGAAGTTCAGCACGTTGACCGAGGTCTGCAGGATCGCCATCTGGAAGATGCCCAGGACGACGAGGGCCCAGCCGGCGACGGTGCTCACCCGGTGGTACACGTTCCGGCCGATCACCACCCCGGCCAGCACCACCGCACCGATCACGATCGCCAACACCGACCAGGCCAGGTTGGTGCGCAACCCGAGCATCCAGATCCCGCCCCGGTCGAACACCGGCGCACCCCAACTGACCGCCGCCGCGAGCAGGCCGAAGACCACGTACCCCAGGCCGATCAGGCCGGCGAGCAGCCGGTAGAGCGGCCGAAGGTGATGGTCGACCGGGTAGTGCGCCATGACGCGGCCCTCCGTACAGGCGGTGTTGCCCTTCCGTCAGGATTCTCCCGCAGCGCCCGCCGGTCCGCGCGCCGAGTGCCGATCAGGCCCGCTGGCGTACCTGGCGGGGGGCGCCCGCGTCACGCGGTGCCGCCACCCTGCTGTAGAGCCCGGCGGTGATCAGCGCCAGCCCGACGACGAAGGTGACCACCACGGTGGCCATGCTGAAGTGGAAGACGTTGACGTCGGTGCGGATCACCGCGAGGGTGGCCAACCCCACGACCAGCAGACCCCAACCGAGGTACGTGTAGAGCGCGACGTCGCGGTTGCCGCCCAACGCCGTGCCGGCGAGCACGGCCAACCCGGCCAGCGCGGAGAGCACCGACCAGGCCAGGTTGGTGCCCTGTCCGAGGACCTTGTCGGTGTCGGTGCCGAACAGCCCGTCGCCGGCGGTGGCGATGGCGCCCAGGATCCCGAAGGCCAGCAGGTAGAGGCCGGCCAGTCCGCCGAGCGCCCGGTAGACGGGCCGCAGGGGGTGGTTGACGGGATAGTGCGCCATGGTGGGTCTCTCCAACGCCGGTCCGGTAGGTCTGCTGCCTTCGTGATCGTAGTCAGCTGTCCGGGAGCTTCTCGGCCAGGGCCAGCCAGGTGTCCTCGGTCTCGGCGCGCTCGGCGCGGGTGGCCCGCAGCTGGGCGTCCAGGTCGGCGATCCTGGCGTAGTCGGTGGCGTGGGTGGCCATCTGCTCGTGCAGTTGGGCCTCCTTCTGGTCCAGTTTCGCGA
>DASVVF010000552.1:0-9126 GCA_036386695.1 Catenuloplanes sp.
CGGGGCGTTGAGGAACGCGGAGATCCGCTCGCGCAGGTCGGCCCGCGCCGTCCAGAGGACGCCCGGCTCGTCGTACACGTGCAGCGACGCCGTCGGCAGCGCGGCGGCGAGCTGCTCGGCTACCGGCACCGGGTGGAGGTCGTCGCCGACGCAGCCGATCACCAGCGCCGGGACGGTGACCGCGGCCAGCGCGGCGCGGTCGGGCACCGGGACCGCGGCACCGAGGCCGGCCAGCTGCGGCGCGAGGCCGGTTTCGAGCAGCTGGTCGGCCCGGCGCCGCAGGTGGTCCACGGCGGCCGGGGTGGCGCGCAGCGGGCCGGGGAGGTCCAGGGCGAGCAGGTCGACGACGGCGGCGCGGTCGCCGGCACCCACCGCCGCCAGTAGCCGCTCCAGCCGCCGGGCCGCCGCCGGCGGCCGGGCGGTGTCCAGCGCGGCCGGCAGGAAGAAGACCACCCGCTGGAAGCGGGCGGGCTGGGCGGCCAGCAGGCGGCAGAGGGCACCGGCGCCCAGGCTGACCCCGAGCGCCCGGGTGGCCCCGGTCAGATCGGCGACGGCGCGCAGGTCGTCGGCGAGTTCGCGGTAGCCCCAGGGCGGGTCGGGTCGACCGGAGCGGCCATGACCGCGGAAGTGGAAGAAAACCCGCCGGCCGGCCACGGCGCTGCCGAGCGGGCGGGTGCCGGCGATGTCGCCGGCGAGGCCGTGGGCGAAGACGGTGCCGGGGTCACCGCCGCCGGTGACCAACCATTCCAGCGGCACGCCCGACCCGGTGGTGGTCAGTCGAGTGGCTGCGGACACTCACCAGAAGCCCTTGCCGTCGGACAGGTCCCGCAGGCCGACCCGGACGTCCAACAGGTAGATCGCACCGGCGGCGATCCCGATCAGCCCGAAGATACTGATCGCGTCCCGCAGGATGAGGGTGAGCAGCAGCGACACGCCCAGGATGGCCAACCACGCGCCCTTGGGCAGGGTGCCGATCGCCGGGAACGCATCGGAGCGCTGGGTGAGACAGTGCACGAACGCGATGCCCTGGACCACCAGGGAAAACACCAGGATCACCAGGTGCAGGATGTACTCAACGTCGTCGTAGAAGATCGGCGTGCTAGTGGCCATGTCGTCCAGCCTATGCCGCGGGCCCCGGTCGCGCCCCTGCAGTGCGCCCGGGGCCCGCGGCGGACATCACTTCGCGGCCGGACGGGTCCGCTTCGCGGCGGTCGCCTTCTTGTCGGCCACGTCAGCCGGGGTGGCGGTCACCTCGGCCGGCGCCGGGGTGGCCTCCATGTCGGAGTTCACCGTGTCGGCGGCCTGCACGACGCCCGTGCCGACGACCCGCTCGCCGTGCGCGACCAGGGTGATGTAGACGGCGGCGGCCCGCTCCTGGGCGGTCTGGGCGGCCTGGGCGAGGGCCTCCTTGTTGCGACGCGCCGCCGTGCGCAGCTGCTCGATGTCGGTGGTGGTCGCCTTCTCCTTGAGCACGCCGGCGGTGCTGTTGGCCACCTTCAGCGAGGCGACGGCCCGCTCGCGCAGCTCAAAGCCGCTGGCTACCGCGCGGCCACTGAGGTCTCCGACGACGGTGGGCAGCTTGCGCAACTGACGGTAGGCCAGGTCACCCACGCCCGCGGCGGCGTACACCGGGGCCGGAATGCGGGTGGTCTTGGTCTGCTCGGTCATGACTTCTCCTCCTCGGCCGCCGCAGCGGCCTTACGGGCTACCCGACGGGTGGCCTTCTTCGCGGTTCTAGGGGTGGCTTGTGGTGGGGTGTCGCCGGCGGCGGCGGGCGTGGGCGCCGGTGCGGCGCCGCCCTCCACGGTGGCAACGGCGTCGAGGACGGCCGCGGCCTGCCGAGCGGCCTCGCCGGGCGGCACCGCCGGCGGCCTGGGCGGCACCGGGTCCTCGGCCGGAGCCGTGGCCGTGGTCGCGGTGATCGGCGTGGTCGACTGACTCAGGACAGCATCCTCGACCACGGCGTCGGGCGCGGCGTTACGCGCGTTCTCGCCGCGGAATGTCTCGTAGATCTGGGTAAGGGACTGCTTCTGCGCGATGGTCAGGTCGGCGTCGGCGGCGATGGCCGAGAGCACCCCCGGTTGCCCTTCGGCGTCGAGCAGGCCGGCCCGCAGGTACATCACCGGAGTGGAGACCCGCAGCGCGCTGGCCAGTTGCTGGAGGACCTCGGCGCTGGGTTTGCGCAGCCCGCGCTCGATCTGGCTGAGGTACGGGTTGCTGACGCCGGCCTGATCGGCGAGCTGCCGCAGGGAGATGCGCGCGTTGTGACGCAGGTCCCGGATGAACTCTCCGACGTCGCGCGGCAGATCCTTGGGGGTGGCCATGACAACGACGCTAGCCTCGCCTGCTAGCTGTTGCAAGCAAAACGCTTGCATCAGCTAGCGTGACGATGGCCACGTTATCCCCTTCCCCTCCACCAGATCCGTCCTACGGTGTGCCGGTGGGAAACATCGAGGTGACCGGCGCGCCGATCGGCTACGACGACACCGGGACGGGCCGGGCCGTCGTGCTGGTTCATGCCGGCATCGCCGACCGGCGGATGTGGCGGTGGCAGCTCGGCGGGCTGGCCCGCGCCGGCTATCGCGCCATCGCCATGGACCTACACGGGTACGGCGAGTCCGGTGTGCCCACCGGCCCGTTCGCGCACCACGACGACGTGGTGGCCCTGTTGGACCAACTGGGGATCCGCCGGGCCGCCCTGGTCGGCTGCTCGTTCGGCGGCCGGGTCGTCATCGACACCGCCCTGGCCCATCCCGACCGGGTGACCGGACTCGCCCTGTTCGGCTCGGTGGTGTCCGGGCACGTCTGGTCGGCCGGGTTCCACGAGCTGTGGCGACAACACCTCGGCACCGTGGACCCCGGGGATCTGACCGCCACCGCCGAGGCGGAGGTGCGGCTCTGGGTGGTCGGGCCGGACCGGGAGCCGGCGGATCTGGATCCGGGACTGCTCGCCCACTGCGTCGCCATGGACCGCCGCGCGTTGGCCGGCGAGGCACTGCTCGACGCCGCCGACGTCCGTGACCTCGACCCCCCGGCGGCCGGACGGCTGGCCGGGCTACGGGTGCCCGCGTTGGTGACGGCCGGCGCGTACGACCTGCCGGACATCCGGCTGCTGGCCGACCGACTCGCCGCCCAGGTGCCGGCGGGAATCCGGCTACCGGACATCGCCGACGCCGCCCACCTCCTGCCGCTGGAGCGCCCCCAGCCGGTCAACCACGCCCTGCTGGACCTGCTCGCCGACCTGCGCTGGGACACCACCCCGGAGTAGACCGCCCGCCGCAACAGCCCGCCAGCGCGGCACCCACACCCGGGCGCGCTCAGCCGATCCGCAGCAGCTGGCGGGCCTCCGGGGCGGTCAGCGGCGGGCGCTGGGACAGCTGCGCGAACGCCACCGCCCGGGCCACCAGCTGCATGTTCGACTCGGCCGGCTGCCCCCTGCCGTAGCTCACCGTGTCTTCCAGGCCGACCCGCACATGACCGCCGGTCGACAGGGACGCCAGCAGCACCGGAAGGGCGGTGCGGCCGATGCCGGTGGCCGAGAACGTGGTGTCCTCCGGCAGGTCCCGCAGCGCCTGCCGGCAGGCCACCAGCGCCTCGGCGGTGCCCGGCATCCCGCCGGGCACCCCCATCACCAGGTCGGTGTGCACATGGCCACCGGCCGGCAGGCCGTACCGGTCGAGGAGGCGTTGCAGGGCGGCCAGGTGACCCAGGTCGAAGATCTCGTACTCCGGCACGATGCCCAGATCCTGCATCCGGGTGTGCAGCTCGACCACGAAACCCCACCGGTTGAGGAACACGTCCTCGCCGAAGTTGACCGTCCCCATGGTGCAGGAGGCCATCTCCGGCCGGGCGTCCAGCACGGCCAGCCGATCGGCCTCCGGGTCGGTGACCGCCCCACCGGTGGAGAGCTGCACCACCAGGGCGGTCGAGGCGCGCAGGGCGGCCACGGTGTCGCGCAGCCGGCCCTGGTCCAGGGTGGGTCGGCCGCGTCCGTCGCGGACATGCACGTGGATCACCGCCGCGCCGAGCGCCTCGCACTCCTTGGCGGTGGTGACCAACTCATCGAGGGTGACCGGTAGCGCGGGTACGTCGGTCTTCGTCAGCTCGGCGCCGGTCGGGGCAACCGTGATCAACGTCCCTGTCGTCATGCCGCGATACTCGCACGTCAGGGTTGGTCGATGCTGGCGGCCGACTCGGCGACGCGTAGCGGGGCGTCGTCGGGAACGTTGCGCTTGATCACCGCGAGCGCCACCATGCCGAGCTCGTAGTGCCGCACGGCCGTGCCGACGAACCCGATCGCCCGTCCCTCGTCGGTCGAGACCGGGGTGCCGGGCGCCGGCGGGTGGTCCGTGGCCACCCCGTCGAGGTGCAGCAGCACCAGCCGGCGCGGCGGGCGACCCAGGTTGTGCACCCGGGCCACCGTCTCCTGGCCCCGGTAGCAGCCCTTGTCGAGGTGTACGGCCGGGGCCATCAGGTCGACCTCGGCCGGGATGGTGCGGTGGTCGGTCTCGAACCCCACCCGGGGCAGTCGGGCGGCGACCCGGATCGCCTCGTACGCCCACAGCCCGGCAGCCGGCACGCCGGCCTCCCGCAGCCGGCCGGCCACGTCGGCCACCGCGGACCGGGGAACCAGCAGGTCGACGCCGAGCCGGCCCCGGCGGGCCAGCCCGCCGCCGGGCAGCTCGCGCACGTCGTAGCGGGCGGTCGCCCCGGGCGGCACCGAGCCGGCGGCGAACTTGGGGCCCGGCACCACACCCAGCCGGGGCTGCGCCAGACCGGTCACCCCGAGCGCCGACAGCGCCTCGGCGCAGTCGGGGCCGACCAGCGACAGAACCGCCCGCTCGGCGGTCGCGTCGCGCGGCTCCACCCGGGTCAGGAACCGCATCTTCTCCAGGAACGTCAGCAGGTCACCGGCCGCGCCCGGTTCCGTGTCGAGCCAACTGGTGGTGCCGTCCTCGGCGACCATGGCGTGGTGTTCGACATGCCCGTGCGGCGACAGCACGAGCAGTTCGGTGCCCTGTCCGGCGCGCAGGTCGGCCAGGTGCTGGGTGGTCAGGTTGTGCAGCCAACCGGCCCGTTCCTCGCCCGGCACCGCCAGCACTCCACGGTGCGAGCGGTCGACCAGACCCACCGCGGTGGCCAGCAGCCGTTGCTCCCGCATCGGGTCGCCGTAGTGGGCGGCGACGCCGGCGTCGGGCGACGGTGGGTCGAGCGCCTCGACGGCGACCGCCCCCGGAAGGTCGATCATTCCTGTGCTCCGCATGTCTGACACACCCCGAACAGTGCCACGTGCCCGATGTCGACGCGGAATCCGCGCTGCTCGCGCAGCTGCGCCGCGAGCGGCTGCAGCAGCGCCGGAGCCACCTCCAGAACCGTGCCGCAGGCCCGGCACACCAGGTGGACGTGCTGGTGGGCGTCGGCGGCGTGGTACGTCGGCGACCCGTGCGAGAGGTGCGTGTGGGTCACCAGACCCAGCTCCTCGAGCAGCTCCAGGGTGCGGTAGACCGTGGTGATGTTCACTCCGGCGGCCCGCTCGCGCACGGCGGCGTGCACGCGCTCCGGAGTGGCGTGGTCAAGACCGTGGACGGCCTCGAGGATCAACTGGCGCTGCGGGGTGAGCCGTAGTCCCCGCTCGCGCAGCATGTCGGCCAGCGATGAGTCGGACACCGTCGAATCATAGTTCGGCCGGACCGCTGGACCGTCGGAGCGACTCAGCCGCCGACCCGGATGAGCCGGGCGGACAGGTGCGGCGAGAGCGGATTGCCGACCGCGGCCATCTCCTGCGCGTAGAGCAACGCACCCTCGACGATGCCGAACAGCCGGTGCCCGGCGGTGACCTCCTTGGCGGTGGCCGTCCGGATCACCGCGTCGGTGGCCAACTCCAACCGGGTGCCGGTGGCGGTGCCCAGATAGAGCTCCATGATCCCGGTGGGGCTCATCATCAACGCCTCCACCTCGTCGGTGGGGCGGTCCCCGGCCAGGACCGGCCGCCACCAGCCGATCTCGCGCCCGGACGGCCGCAGGGGGCCGCTGTCCGCGTCGAGCAGCCAGGCCCGCGACTCGTAGTGCAGGAACGGCCGGCCGTCGTGGCTGATCCGGATCTCCTGCGCGTAGTCGAAGTCGTCGATCGTGGGGTAGCCACCCCGACCCCGACCCCGCCACAGCCCGACGAACGGCAGCAGGCCCAGCAACGCCGGGTGCAGGTCCGGACCGCTGCGCAGGTCGTGGGTGTCCTCGAACGGGTACGGGCCGACCGGCGGCGCGTTCAGCCACGGCGGCGCGTCTGTCACCGGTCCACCCTCCACCCGAGCCACCCTCCACAACCGACGACCGACCCTGCTGCGCTCACCAGCGACCTCTCGAGATGCGGACCGCGAGATACGCCAGGCCGCCAGCGAGCGCGCCGAAGCCGGCGACCAACAGGCTGACGAACCCGATCTCGGTAACCATGACCCGGCCATCCTATGCTGGCCGTCGTGTCCCCTGCTGCTGGTACGAACCGGGCCCTGGTCGTCAAGGTCACCGCCGGCGCGGACGCGCCGGAGCGCTGTTCGCAGGCGTTCACCGTGGCCGCCACCGCGCTCGCCGCCGGGGCCCGGGTCTCGCTCTGGTTGACCGGCGAGTCGGCCTGGTTCGCGCTGCCCGACCGGGCCGCGGACTTCACCCTGCCGCACGCCGCACCGCTTGCCGACCTGCTGGCCGCCCTGCTGGCCGGCGGCCAGGTGACCCTGTGTACGCAGTGCGCCGCCCGCCGGGACATCTCCCCCGCGGACGTCCTGCCGGGGGTACGGATCGCCGGCGCCGCCGCCTTCGTCGAAGAGGTGCTCGCCGAGGACGCCCGGGCGCTCGTCTACTGACCGGCTCTGGCGGGACAGCCGGTCGTGGCGGCGATCCGGACCGCGCCGCCGGTCGGCTCCACCACCACGGAGGTGCTGCCGGTGAGGTAGGCGTACCGGTCCGGGCCGGCCCACAGCACCGTGGCGTCGGCCAGCACCGGCTTGAGCGCTTCGGCCACGTCCACCCGCCCGGGCGGAACGCTGAGCACCAGGGTCCGGGCGGCGCCGCCGGCCGGGCAGGGCGCCCCGCGCATGTCGTCGACACCGGACACCGCGGTCACCCCGAGCACGGTGAGCACCCGCTGTTGCGCCGGGTCCGGACCGATCCCGATCGCGGGCTTGACCTCGGCGAATCCCGGCGGCGCCGGGCGGCACCCGGTCGCCGCGCCCAGCGTCACCACACCGTCCGGGGAGATCCGGCCGCGTACCCCGACGAACTCGGGGGCCTCGGCGTCGAGGGTGGGAGCCGCCCCGTCGCCCGGCCGGAACACCTGCGCCCGGTAGCCGGCCGGCAGCGCAGCGGCCACCCGGTCGAGCACCGCCGGCGCCTGACCGGGCGGCGGATACAGGGTGACCTCGGTACGCCCGACCGCCCCCCGCCGTACCGAGGTGATCCGGCAGCCGTGCGCCACCTCCACCGGACCGATCTCCACCACCACGCCGGGCCCGACCGCGGCGACAAGCTGCCCGACCGCCGTGCTGACCTGGCCCAAGGCCTGCTCGATGTCGCGCTGTTCCCGCACGGTCGGCTCGTCGCGCACCGCCGACAGGTACGCCAGCGCCGACAGCAGGACCGCCCACCCCACCACGGCGGCGATCGCCCAACGCCGGAAACCACGGCGCGGCGGGGTCGGATTGACGGCGGGGTCGGCCAGCATGGTCACCGGCCCATCGTGGCACGTCGACCGCCAGCCGGTGCCCGCCGAACCGCGGCGGCGGACCCCGCACAGCGCGACGGGTGAGGGAACGTGGCGTTCCCTCACCCGTCGCGACGCTGGTAGCGGTCAGCCGATGGTGACGGCGACCTCGTTGATGCCCCGGTCGACGCTCACCGAGATGTCACCGTTGCCATGCCGGGACAGCGCCCGCAGGGTCCAGGTACCCGGAGCGGCGAAGAACCGGAACAGTCCGGCCGGTGAGGTGACCACCTCGGCGGTGAACTCACCGGTGGAGTCGAGCAACCGGACGTACGCGCCGGCCACCGGCTCGCCGTCGGCGGTGCGGACCAGCCCGGTGATCACCGTCTCCTTCTCCAGGTCGACGCTGGCCGGCAGGGGGGCCGATTGGTCCGGCGCGGCGCAACCCGCGGCAGTGGTAGCGGAAGTCGAAGCAGTCATCGTCATGCCTTCCCGGGCTCGTCGCCCAGCGCCACCGGCACGCCGACCAGCGAGCCGTACTCGGTCCAGGAACCGTCGTAGTTCTTCACGTTCTGGTGGCCGAGCAGCTCCTTGAGGACGAACCAGGTGTGCGAGGAGCGCTCGCCGATGCGGCAGTACGCGATGGTGTCGCGGCTGTCGTCGATGCCCGCCTCGGCGTAGATCCTGCGGAGCTCGTCGTCGGACTTGAAGGTGCCGTCCTCGTTGGCCGCCTTGCTCCACGGCACGCTGATCGCGGTCGGGATGTGCCCGGCCCGCTGCGCCTGCTCCTGCGGCAGGTGGGCGGGGGCCAGCAACCGCCCCGCGTACTCGTCGGGCGAGCGCACGTCGACGAGGTTGAGCACGCCGATCGCCTGCACGGTCTCGTCACGGAAGGCGCGGATCGACAGGTCCGGCTGCTGCGCCGTGTACTGCGTCGCCGGCCGGCTGACCGCGTCCTTGACCAGCGGGCGGGCGTCCAGTTCCCACTTCTTGCGGCCGCCGTCGAGCAGCTTGACGTCGCGGTGGCCGTAGAGCTTGAAGTACCAGTACGCGTACGCCGCGAACCAGTTGTTGTTGCCGCCGTACAGCACGACGGTGTCGTCGTTGCTGACGCCCTTCTCGGACAGCAGTTTCTCGAACTGCTCCTTGTTGACGAAGTCCCGACGGATCGGGTCCTGGAGGTCGGCTTTCCAGTCCAGCTTGATGGCGCCCTGGATATGACCACCGTCGTACGCAGTGGTGTCTTCGTCGACCTCGATGAGGACGACGTCGGCATCGGCTGCGTGCGCGGCCACCCAGTCCGCGTCGACGAGTACTTCTTGCCTGCTCATGATCGGTTGTCTCCTGATGGTGTGGTGATGGGCTCTAGATGTGTGTCTGTCGATAGTTCAGACCTGCCGCATTGGGCAGTGCCCCCCGAGACGTCGTACTGC
>DASVVF010000553.1:0-7956 GCA_036386695.1 Catenuloplanes sp.
AAGATCGTCGCGCTGGGCAAGAACATCTCGGCCAAGCTCCGCGGCAAGGACAAGGAGCCCACCGGCGCGGACACCCGGACGGCGGGGCAGAAACAGGCCTCCGTCGACCACGCGATCGCCGACGCGGAACGGATGATGGCCGATCCGAAGGTGTCCCGGGCGGACGTCGCCAAGGCGCTGCCCGGCCTCAAGAAGCGCTATCAGTTGACCGACGTCGCCATCGTGGACACCGCGCCGGGGAAGTACCACGTGCACGCCAAGGTCAACCCGGAGAAGGACAGTCGCGACGACGAGGACAACGTCAAGCCCCAACCCAAGGCCCGGGTGGACAAGCCCATCCCGCACCTGTTCGAGAACATCGACCCGGCCAACCCGCCGGCCGGCTGGCAGTTCGACGACCAGGTGACGATGGACGACCCGACGACCGGGCGCAAGCATATGGTCAGCAACATCACCGACCCGGACGGCAACAAGGGCCGGGTGGTGCGCGCCTGGGATCCGTCGACGAAGAAGTTTGAGCTCATCTCGGCGTTCCTGGACAAGCTGAACGCGTGGATCCCATCGGATCCGCCGTTCCCGGGGCGTTCGGGGACCCCGCTGGTCACCTACGCGACGTTGCGGCTGAAGAAGCTGCTGGGCGTCGGGCCGGGCGAGATCAAGAAGCAGAAGTGGTCGTCGATCGCGAACGAGCGTGCCGTGCTGGAACTCGCCAAGCTCACCGGTGCCCAGTACGGGGCACGGGCCAACGCCGAGATCATCCACACGCACAGCTGGACGTATGCTCTGACCGCCATGCAGCAGTCCCACCACCAGCCCGTGCCGGGCAGCCAGAAGGTCGTGGGCGGGATGATGGACGAGCCAACCGGCCTGACCATGGTGCGTGACAAAGTCACCGAGCTGGGTGAGGCCGGCGCCGAGGCGTGGCTGCGCAGCACATACGGGATCAGCCTGAACACGCCGATCCTGGTGCTGTTCGACATCGAGTGCGACGTGGAGGTCCTGCCGTGACCCTCGAGGTGTTCATCGTCCGGCCACCGGCGGTCTCCCAGGTGACAAGCGCGAGCCGGCAGCAGGTCGACGGCGCCACCTACTACGGGTACAACCGGCTCGCCGACACCCTCAACACGGTGCCGGGGGTCCGTGCCGCACTGGTGGACGAGGCGCCCGCCGGGGCGGCGTCGGTGGTGTTCGACCAGTCCGCCGACCGGCTGGCGCGCTCGCCCGGCCGCGGGCTGTTGCTGGAGGCAGAGCGCAACGGCTTCCTCCCGATCGTCCAGCATGACCTGCTCGGCGCGCTGACCGCGGACGGCCTGACCCGGTGGCGGGCGGGCGCGGTGGTGCCGGACGCCGAGACGCTGGTGGGCCGTCGAGACGTCGCGGAGCGGCTCGGCGCGGTCGGCGGCCGGGTGCTCGGGCTGCGCGACCTGTGCTACGTGTCCCGGCCGGACTGGACGTCGCTGCCGGCCGCGCTGGCCGCGTACCTCGTCGCCGTGCTCGAGGCCCGGTCAGGGGAGGTCCAGCCGGTCGACGGTGACCACCTTGCCGGCCCTGGTGGCGACCAGCGCGGGGAAGGGTGAGTGAGTTCCACGACGAGGCCGAGGGACGGACGCGACTCGAGACCCGCCAGCTGAGGGCCACCCTGGCCAGGCGGCGGGATCGGCCAGCTGAGGGCCACCCTGGCCAGGCGGCGGGATCGGCCAGCATGGCGGCGCCGACGAGGCCACTGTGGTTCGAGTTGCGGTTGTCGTTCAGGGTGTCGCCGTACAGGCTCGCAACCTGCCGTCCAGCGCCGGACGCATCTCGGCGTGGCACGCTGGAATGGATGAAGAACCGATCCCGCGTGGTCCTGACCTTCGCCGGGCTGGGTGTCCTGTGCGTGGCAGCGTCTCTCGTCCTGTACGCCCTGCTGCACCTGCTGCCCCCGTCGGCCGAACTGGACTGGACGCGCCGCACGATCAGCCAGTACGCGCTGCTGTCCAACGGCTGGGCGTTCGACACGGCCACGCTGCTGCTGGCAGCGGGCTCGCTGGCCGTCCTGGTCGCGTTGCGGCGTGCCGGGCTCGTCCGCCGGGGCGCCGCGGTCGCGCTGTTGCTGTGGGTCGCCGGGCTCGTCGGCGTGGTCTGGTTCGAGAAGCACAACTGGTCGGCGGGGCCGTCGCTGAACGGGGACATCCACCGGCTGGCGAGTCTGGTCGCGTTCCTGAGCCTGCCGACGGGCGCGTTGCTCGCGGCGGCGCCATGGCTGAGCCGGGCCGACACCCGGCTGCCGGCCCGGCTCGTGGCTGTCGGCGGCGCGCTGTCACTGCTGTGCTTCGCACCGATTCTGTGGGCGCTGGTGTCCGAGCCGTGGACCGGAGTCCGCTGGTGGCGGGCGATCCCGCTGGGCGGGGTGGAGCGCCTCCTCGGGCTCGCCGAGGTCATCACGGTGCTGTTGCTGGCGTGGTGGGCGGTGCGGGCCGCCCGCACGGCGCACGCCCCGGACCGGACCCGGCGGGCACCCGCCACCGAACACCCGCTCAGCGCGCACACGACACGACCGTGAATCGCGGATCCCGGAGCGCGGATGACCTCAGCCGTTTCACCGACCGGCTCCCGACCCTCACCAAGGCAGCGGAGTGGCGGCCGGAAACCCGATCGGAGCGATCTCGACGCGGTTGCGGCCCAGTGCCTTGGCGGTGTACAGGGCCCGGTCGGCCGCGTCGATGAACGACGCCGCGGTTTGGCCCGGGCGGAAACCGGCCACGCCCGCGCTGACCGTGACGTTCAGGGCCGGCGCCCCGTTCACCTCGACGGGCAGTTCCGCGCAGTGCCGGCGCAGCGCCTCGGCCCGCTCCCGGGCCTGTTGGGCTGAACAGCCGGGCAGCACGACGACGAATTCCTCGCCTCCGTAACGGGCCACCGTCTCGCCCTCCCCGGTCACCGCGGCGAGCCGCTCGGCGACGGCGCAGAGGACGTGGTCCCCGACCAGATGGCCGAACGTGTCGTTGATCGCCTTGAAATGGTCGATGTCGACCAGCACCAGGCTCAGGTGCGAACCGTTCAGCCGGGCCCGGGTCAGCTGCTGATCGAGGATGTCGATCAGGTGGCGACGATTGTGCAGGCCGGTAAGGGCGTCCCGGACAGCCACCTCGGCGAGTTCGGCACGCAGCCGCTCCACCGCGCCCAGTTGTTCGCGCAGCTCGTTGTTGGTCGCGTGCAGCACCCGGCGCTGCCGGTGGTGCTCCGTGACGTCGTGTGCGACCAGGACCCAGCCGATGAACCGGCCGCCACGGTCGGTGAGGCCGCTGATCCGTACGTTGAGGTCGAAGCGTTCGCCGTTCGGCGCCGTCACCGTGTACTCGGTGTCCGCGCCGCCGGCCAGCGCCCGGTCCAGCCCGAGAATCGACCCGGCCGGCAATCCGGACACGTCCGTCGCCGCGTCCGGCTGCACCCGGCGCAGCAGGTCCACCGCGGCCGGGTTCAATTCCAGTACGCGTGTCGAGCGGTCGATGACGATCACGGCCTGGCTGACCGCCTGCAGGATCTGCCGCGCGGCGATCGGAACCAGATCCGGCAGGGCCCGGTGGAACAGCGCCCAACAGCACGCGGCGGCCGACACCGTGAAGAACACCGGGGTGACCCCGAGGCTCTTGCCGGCGGGCAGCAGCATGACGGTCACGATGTTGCCGGTCATCGGGGGGACGAAGCCGACCAACGGCCAGGCGAACTGCCGCCGATACGACTCCGGTGACTGTACGTAGTTGCGGAGGAGAATCAGGAAGGCGGTGAACATGATGGTGTAGCTGTACGCGGTGTGCAGCCAGAAGCCGATGGCGGGCCGCGGAGCGAGCAGCCCAAAGGTGCCGATCAGGTGATCACTGGCGTAGAACCGGTGGTGCCAGCCGTTGGTCGCCGCCGCCGTGATCACCATGGCGGGTTCGATGCAGAGCAGCACGGCCATGCGCTTCGACAGCGTCCAGGACCGATCGGTCATCGCCAGCGAATAGCACAGGAAGCCGACGATGCTCCCGCAGACCCCCGGATACATCGCCGCCTCGAAGACCTGCTTGGCCTGCACGTTCATGCTGAACGCCCCGAACGTCTTGACCGCGGACCATTCCGCCAGGGCAAGCAGGGTGAGCGTCAGAGCGGTTGCGGCCGCGTTGGCCCGACGCCTCGGCCACATGATGGCGAAGGCGACTGCCGAGCCGACCGTGGACGCTGCGAAGAGCAGCGCGACGGGCTGCCACTGAACCACGCGCGGCTCCTTCCCAGCACCAAGTCACCCGCTGTGAGCGATGCGGCGCCGCGAAAACCGAGACTAAACCCGAAAGGCCCGTGCGGGTAATCGCGGGTCGGCACCGGTTCCGGGAGCGGTCGCGTCAGCCGGGCGGCCCGGTGTCTCGCAGCAGGCGCAGCGCATCGAGCGGATGCGCCTGCGAGGCACGCGGGCCCTGCATGGTGATGACCCGGGCGATCATCTCGTTGAACGCGGCCGCGGCATCGCGGTAACCCCGGCTCGCGCGGGCGGGTGACGCGCCGCGGGGTGAAATCGGAGAACGAAGCCCTCGACGCCGAAGTGTGGACTCAGTTCCCGATCACGCGGAATTCGTTGCCGTCGGGATCGGCCAGCACGACGGCGCCGTCCGCACCTGTCTCGAGCCGAGTCGCCCCGAGGGAGACCAGCCGGTCGACCTCCGCTTGCTGGTCGCCACCTACCGGTGCGAGGTCGAAGCGCTGCCGGTTCGGCACCTCTTTCGGTGCCAGGGGCGGGCCTCCCCACGCGATCTTCGTGCCGCCGTGCGGTGACTGGATCGCGGTCTCCTGGTCCTGGTCCCACACCAGCGGCCAGCCCAGCGCCTCGCTCCAGAAGAGGCCGACCTCCCGGGTGCCGTCGCAGGCCAACTCGCCGAGCAGGCCGCACCCGGCGAGGTAGGCGTTGCCCGGCTCGATCACACAGATTTCGTTGCCTTCGGGGTCGGCCAGCACAACGTGGCCCTCCTCGGGGCGCTGCCCGACGTCGAGGTGGCTGGCGCCGAGCCCCAGCGCCGTCGCCACCGTGTGCTGCTGATCGGGGTGGCTGGTGCTGGTCAGGTGAAGGTGCACGCGGCGGTTCGGCCCCATCCGCTCGGCGCGGTTCGGCACGAAGCGAAGACTGAGCTGGGTGTCCGTGCCAGGCAGGAGTACAGCATCGGCGACCTCGGCGACCTCCCTGCCGAGCATGCCGGCCCAGAACTGCGCCAGGCGAGCCGGGTCCTGCGCATCGAACGTCACCGTCAACAGTCGCGAGATCACCACCGCACAGTAGACACGGGCGGGCAAGGCGACAAAGCCGGAGGTATCACGGGTTGCGCAAGCCAGGCCGACAGTCGCGCGTCACATTGCGCCTACGAACGTTGAAACGCACTGGCGTCAGCCCTCGGCCAGCAGCGTGGGCAGCACCGCACCGATCGGCTCGCGCACCACGGCGTCGGCGATGTGGTCGTACGGCGTCGGGCTGGCGTTGACGATCACCACCGGCGCCCCGGCCTCGGCCGCTGCCACCTCCACCAGCGCGGCCGCTGGTTGCACGGTCAGCGACGTGCCGACGGCGAGCATCAGGTCGCAGCCCGCGGCGGCCTCGACCGCCCGGCGCAGGGTGGTCCGGTCCAGTTGCTGGCCGAAGGAGATCGTCGCCGCCTTCAGGATGCCGCCGCAGCTGCGGCACGGCGGGTCGGGCTCGCCGGCGGCGACCCGCTCCAGCGCCTCGGCCATGGCGGTGCGCTGGGCACAGCCCAGGCACTCGACCTCGAACAACGTGCCGTGGATCTCGATGACCTGCTCGTCCGGCACGCCGGCACGCTGATGCAAGCCGTCGATGTTCTGGGTGATCACCGCGCGCAGCCGACCGGCTGCGGCCAACCGCGCCAGGGCGGCGTGCGCCGCGTTCGGCCGGGCATGCCACGCCGGATGGTCCCGGCGGTTACGCCAGGCCTGCCGGCGCACCTGCGGGTCGTCCCGGTACGCCTGCAGGGTGAACATCCGGGCGGCGGCGGGGTTGCGGGTCCACACTCCGTCCGGGCCACGGAAGTCGGGGATGCCGGAGTCGGTGGAGATACCGGCACCGGTCAGCGCCACCACCCGGTGGGCGCCGGCGACGAGATCGCGCACCCGGACGGGTAGCTCGGCCACGGTCATGCCCCGACCGTATCGCTGACGTCAGGCGGCTGCCGCACGGCCTAGGCTTCGGCTATGGAGCAGCAACCGGTGTTCACCCCGGGGGCGTCGGCCCGGGTGGAGCTGACGGTCACCGACGCCGACACCGCCCAGGCCGTGGGCTCCGGCGACGTGCCGGTCCTCGGCAGCCCCCGGGTTCTCGCCCTGGCCGAGGCCGCGACGGTGGCCGTGACGGCGCGCACGATGCCGCCGGGGCTGACCACAGTCGGTGTCCGGGTGGAGCTCGACCACCGGTTGGCCACGCCGGTGGGCCGCACCGTGGTCGCGCACGCGCAGCTGACCAAGGTCGACGGTCGACGGTTGCTCTTCGAGGTGGTCGTCACCGATGGGGAGCTGACGGTGGCCGACGCCCGGGTCGAGCGGGTGTTGGTCGACCGGCAACGGTTCCTCGCCAAGGCCTTCGGCCCGGCATGACGGCCGGGGTCCCGGGCGGCGGTGCGGGGTTAGCCGGCAAGCCGCGCTTCGTCGAGGTGGCCGACCGGGTCTTCGTGGTGCGCCACCCGGTGCTGGACGTCAACGCCACCCTGGTCGCCGGGGACGGCGCGGCGCTGCTGGTGGACACCCTGAGCACGGCTCGGCAGGCGGGCGAGCTGGCCGACGCGGCCCGGGCGGTGACCGCTGACCCGTGGATCGTGGTGAACACCCACCACCATTTCGACCATTGTTTCGGCAACGCCACGCTCAGCACGCCGGGATGGCCGGTGTGGGCGCACGAGCACGCCGTGCTGTCGCTGCGCGAGCAGGCCGAGCAGATGCGGCGGACGTACGTGGACCGGTGGCGTCCCGACGACCCGCGGCTGGCCGACGAGCTGGCCGCGGTGCGGGTACTGCTGCCGACACACACCGTGCACAGCGAGCAGGTCCTCGACGTGGGCGGCCGGTCGGTGGTGCTGCGCCACCTCGGGCCCGGACACACCGCTGGGGACCTGGTGGTCTGGGTTCCCGACGCCGACGTGCTGGTGGCCGGCGACCTGGTGGAACAGGGGGCGCCGCCGGACTTCGCGGACGCGTACCCATTGGCGTGGCCGGAGGCGACGGCCGCGCTGTTGCGGCTGACCGGGCCGTCGACGGTGGTGGTGCCCGGGCACGGTGCGGTGGTGGACCCGGCGTTCGTCCGGGCGCAGCACGCCGAGCTGACGGCGTTGTCCTGGTCCATCCGCGAGGGCCACGCGGACGGGGCACCGGCGCCGGCGGTCGCCGCCGGGGCGCCGTTCGGTGCGGCCGCCGCGCTGCCGGCGGTGCTGCGCGGCTACGCCGAACTCGACGGCCGCGCCTGAGCCTGGCCCGCGACTGGGCCCAGCCACCGGCGCCACGCCGGCGGGTGCCGGGTCGGCGGGTGCCGGGTCGGCGGGGACCGACCCGACGGTCAGTCGAGGTGCCCCCAGCGGCGGGTCAGCTCCTGTTCGGTGGGCATCGCGACCGCCCCGCCGCGCCGCTCGCAGACCAACCCGGCGACCGCCAGCGCGAAGCGCACGTTCGCCTGCCAGCCGGCGGCGTCGGTGGGCAGTCCACCGGCCAGCAGCCGTCGGATCAGGGCGCCCATCA
Source organism: Catenuloplanes sp. (assembly GCA_036386695.1). Lineage (GTDB taxonomy): Bacteria > Actinomycetota > Actinomycetes > Mycobacteriales > Micromonosporaceae > DASVVF01. The sequence continues at coordinate 7,741 of DASVVF010000553.1, forward strand.
CGGAATCGCCCGCCCCGGTGGCGTCCACCGCCTCGACGACGGGGGCCGGGATCGTCACGGTCTGCCCGCCGGCCTGCACGAGAGCACCGCGCGAGCCGCAGGTGACCACGACCGTGCCAGCGCCCAGCGACTGATAGTGGTCGGCGGTCGCCTCGGGCGACGCGCCGTCGTAGAGCACCGCCGCGTCGGCCGCGCTCACCTTGACCAGGTCGGCGG
>DASVVF010000554.1:0-4285 GCA_036386695.1 Catenuloplanes sp.
CTCCGGCAGTTACCGGATGCGTCCCAACCAGTGCAACACCGCGCCGTACGACGGGTGGACGTGGTACGCCGGGCCGTGCGGTTGTCCGACGGGTTTCGGTCGCAACTACCGCTGCCACGACGGCTGCAAGCTCGTGAACGGGTCCTGGGTGCGGTCCATCTGCCGCACGTCGACCTCCTGCTTCGGATGACCGGCCGGGTCGCGCCGCGCGCCGCTGGCCGACTGCGGGTGGCCGGCCGAGTGCTGGCGCCCGTGCCGGTGGCCGGGGCGGTCGCCGTCGCCCTGGCGGTCGCCGCCACGACCGGGGCGGTAGGAGCCGCCTGGCTCCTGATGGCCGCCGCGTCGGCCTTCGCGCTGTCCGGCTCCGCTTGAAGCAAGAACAGCGCTGACGCGCTCGTCGCGCCAGGTTGGCGTGACAGAGGAGCCAGAGCCCGGGCGATGGTCGCCTTCGCCGTGGGTGCCACCGCCGGCGGTGTGCTGACGGCCGTGGCCGCCTGGGTCGTCAGCGGCTTCACGGCGTGGTGGCCTGGACAGGTTCGCCTGGTGCTGCTGGTGGGCATCGCCGCGGTGCTGCTGCTCCGGCAGGCCGGAGTCATCGCCGTGCGCCTGCCGCAGAATGCCCGGCAGGTGCCGCAGGCGGTGTACCTGCGCAGCCCGGTCGTGGCCAACGCCCAGTTCGGCTTTGAGATGGGCACCGGTATGCGGACTCTCGTGACGGCCGTCGCCCCGTACCTGCTGCTGGCCCTGCTCGTCCTGTTTCCACCGACGGCCCCGTGGACCGTGCTCGGCGTCGGCGCCGTCTTCGGCTTCGTCCGTGGGCTCGTCCCGGTACTGTGGAGCAGCGCCTCGTGGCGCGGCGCCGGCGCTCGGGCCCAGTGGGACGCGATGTTCACCCGGTCGCGCACCCTGATCGGCTGGATCGCGCTGTTGACCTGCGGCGCCGGAGCCACCTTGGTGGTGCTGTCGCACTGGTAGCGGCTCGACGCCCAGCCATCTTCGGCTCCGGAGTGGTGGGAGTCGCCGGCTATGCATCCCGCCCGGTGACCGTTAATGTTCGGCCATGCTCGATACTTCCCACGCGGACCGGCCGCTGTCCGGCCCGACACTGCCGACGCGGCTCGCCACGCTCGCGGTCTGGGCCCTGCAGGCGGTGTTCGCCGTGATCCTGGCCATCGCGGCCTACCGAAAGTTCGCCGGCCTGCCGGAGTCGGTGGAGCTGTTCGATCAGCTCGGGTTCGGGCAGTGGCTGCGGTACGCGGTGGGCGCGTTGGAGCTGATGCTCGCGGTCGGCCTGCTGATCCCCCGGTTGGCCGCGGTGACCGCCCTGGCCGCGGGAGCGGTGATGCTCGGCGCCACCGCCGCCGAGCTGTACGTGCGGTCCGGCAAGTGGCCGCTGCCCCTGGCGTTGATCGCGGTCGCCGGCGTCGTGGCGATGTGGCGCCGCCCATTCTGGCCGTCGCGACGGCCCTGAGGGAAGCGGCGCTGGCCGAAGCCCGACGTTCGTCGCCGCGACGGGGGGCGGGGTCTCCTCAACGCGGCGGTCGCGCAAGCGGTGGCGATCAGGTAGACGACCAGCGAGCGCCACCACGATGAGCACCGCCATCACGATGATTGCCTCGCCGTATCCCCGGGTTACCGCCAGGCCCACGCCAGCAACGGCCAGGGGGGCGAAGAACATCGCCAGCGCCAGCAGGTGCCATCCCATTCGGGTCGGGCCGCGGTTCGCGGCTTTCTCGTGGGCTGCGGAGTCCTCCCGGGAACCATGGGCCCGGTACGTGGCGGGCCCGGCCGCTTTCGCCGCAGGGCGTCCGGCGGCGCGATGGGGGAGCGATGGTCGACCGTCCACGGTGGTGACGAGGTCGGTGAGGGCAGTGACGCCGGCGACGTCTCCGACGGCCACGACGACGTCGTCGTGGTGCAGAACGAATCCGGGGTCCGGGGCGGCGAGAACCCGCTCGTCGCGGACGACGGCGACGATGGAAACGCCGGTGCCGGTACCGGCGCCGGTGTCTCGTACCGGCCGGCCACCGTAGGGCGAGTGCAGCGGTAACCGGATCCGGGCAGCGGTGAGGCCGTCGACCCGTTCCAGATCCGTGATGTGATCGATGGTGATGGTGGCGTTGAGCAGATCAGCGAGGTGCCGGGCCTCCGAGGGCTCGAGGGCCACGGTGAAGGCGACACGGTCGGGGTCGTCGGCGTCGTAGAGGACGATCTCGCGTCGGCCGTCGAGGTGGCTGATGACCCCCAGACGCTGCCCGCCAGTGGTGGTGGCGGCATGGCCCACCCCGACGCCCGGTAGGGCGGTGCGTTCGATAGTCATCGCGTTTCTCGTCATAGTTCTGCTCCGATCAGATCACCGGCGATCAGGTGGCGTTGTCACCTGGGGCTGAAGGTCCGGGCCGCGCGGTGGTAGACACTGCCGGCCGGGGGTGGCGCGGGCTCGTCGATGGGGCCGTATCCGCGCTTGACCGGTCACCGCACCAGGTGGCGTCATCACATCGTTGCGGACGCGGGTTGGCCGCGGTGGCAGGGAACGCAGAAGCGGGCGTGCGGCACTGTCCGGAGCCTGCCCACCGGGATGTCGTGGCGGCACAGTTCGCAGACGCCGTAGGTGCCCTCCGCCATGCGTCGCAGGGCCAGGGCGGTGTCCGCGACGTCCCGCCGGGCGGCCGCGGTGAGCATGTCGAGGGTGCCTCGGTCGTAACCACCGCGGCGCGGCAGTTGGCCGGAGACGATGAGTTCGGTCAACCGGTTGGTGTGGCTCTGGAACCGTTCCTCAAGGATGCTGCGGAACAGTTCGTTGGAGCTGCAGACGGTGCTCAGCACGCTGGGTCCTTTCACAGATCGAACCTCACGGCGGCGTCCCCGGCCGGGGCGCCGCTACGGCTGCCCGGCAGACGCCAGCGGGCCGGGCCGTTGTGGCGCGCGAACCCCACCTCGGCCCGCGTCGGTTCCCCCCGTGCACCTCCAGCCTTCGCTGTTCTCCCGCGATCCGCAGGGGCCGTCACCGGTCAAGATGCCCACCCCTGCTTGCCGACGACCGGCAAGCACATCCTCCGGAGACGTCTCGGCGGTGGTCCAGGGTTGGTTGTGCGGTGACGCGGCCGGCGACCGTCCGCCGCCGTGGTGGTGGCCGAGGCCCCGAGTGCGGGGCGGGCAGCCCACGCCGGCGCTCAGGTCGGTGTGGGCAGTTGCTGTTCGGGCCAGTTGAGTGCCTTCGCGCCGAGCACCGCCGCCTGCAACGTGAACCAGTGCCGCGGATCGGCCGGGTCGTAACCCGTGAGCGCCTTGATCCGCTGCAGCCGGTACGTCACGGTGCGGACCGCCACATGTAACCGCTTCGCCGACTCGGTGGCCACCTGACCTGTGTCGAAGTACGCCTCCAGGGTGGCCAGCAGCGGCCGCGCCCCGCCACGCGCCTGGACCAACGGGCTCAGCACGGCCTGGACCAGATCGACGATGGCGGGCTGGTCGCGCAGCAACACCCGGTACACGAGCAGCTCGTGGGCGCTGACCACGGGCTTGTCGACCTGCAGCCGGGCGGCCAGGGTGAGCGACTCCCGGGCCTCTTCGTAGGATCGGGCGATGCCGTACAGGCCCGGGTGTGCCCGGCCGACCGCCACCCGCCAGGGGCGCCCCCGGGACAGCCGACTCAGCTCCCGGTGCATCAGCGGCCCGAGGTCGTCGGCGCCCTGCCCAGTCGGTGCGGCGCGTCCGGCGGCGCCCGCGTCCGCCGGCGCCAACACGACCAGCAGGCCATCCTTGGTCGCGACCAGCACATCACGGTCGCCGAGGCGGTCGAAGATGACCGCCTCCAGCGCGGTGATGGCCGCGTCGCTGTCGGGCAGCCGTCGGCTCGGCGCGGCCAACGCGACCTGATGGACCCGGGCGAGGTTCAACCCGAACGGCTCCGAGCGCTCGACAAGGCCGCCCAGGTCCGAATCGCCACGCAGCAGGTCATCGATCAGCTCCCGACGCAGACCCTCCTCACGGCGCACCAGATCACGGCGGGCGACCGCGTATCCCTCGGCCAGGGTCGCGACGGCCTCATCCACGACGTGCAACACCGCTGCGGCGGCGGCGCGTACCGCCTCGCGGTCGCGCGAGCGCACCACCACCGGCAGGTCCTGCCACAGCCGCCGCGCCGCCGACAGGTACAGCTGCACCACCCGCCCCGCCGAGACGCCCTGCTCGGCGGCCTGGCGGCCGAGCCGGCCCACCGCGTCCAGCTCGACGCGTTTGGGTCGGCGTCCGGACACGGCCGCGTCCGCCAACAGCGGCAGGT
>DASVVF010000555.1:0-2480 GCA_036386695.1 Catenuloplanes sp.
GGCTCCCGCTCCACCGGGGTGAGCCGCTCCGCGGTCTCCGCGATCGCGCTCGCCACCGTGTACCGGGGGTAGTCACCGAGGAGCCGCTTGCCGTACAACTCGACGGCCTCCACCTGGCTGACCGAGTACAGCGCACTGCCGACGCCTTCCGGTGAGCCGGCCAGCTGCAGGTCGACGTGCCCGAACGGCTCCAGCCGGGCGCCGAAGCGCGACGTGGTGCGCCGGACCCCCCGGGCGACCGCCCGCAGTCGGCCGTGCCGGCGGGTCAGCAGGGTGATGATCCGGTCCGATTCGCCCAGCTTCTGCACGCGCAGCACCACCGCGTCGTCGCGGTAGAGCTGGCGGCGGTATCCGGGCACCGGCCCATTCTGCCTCCTGGCGGCACGCCGCCCGCCGCCAGCACCACGCCGCCGCCCCGCCAGCACCACGCCCCCCGCCGCCAGCACCACGCCGCCGACCGACCCTGAGGCGCTTCTCAGGGTCGGGTCCGGGGCAGGTCCGTGGTCTGACCCGATGCGCCCGGGCGCCCACGGGTCGTAGCGTGCCAGCCATGGCCCTGCAACGCACCGCCGCCCGCGGCACCCGTCTACCGTCCAACCGCGCCGCTCGCGCCACCGGGGCGGCACTGGCCACGGCGGCCGTCCTCGCCGCGACCGGCTGCGGGTTGACCGGCGAGTCCCGCCTCGACTTCACCGCCACGGAAAAGGTCAAGATCACCTCGATCGTCATCGGTCCGGGCGGCAGCGGCTCCATCTCGGTACGGACCGCGGACATCGCCGAGGCACGGATCAAACGGGTGGTCAGGTACCGCGGCGAGGACGAGCCGGGCGCCACCTACCGACTGGAGGGCACGGTCCTGCACGCCGACACCGAGTGCGGCCGGATGTGCTCGGTGTCGTACGACATCGAGGCGCCGACCGGGGTGACGGTCAGCGGCGAACAGGGCTCCGGCGACGTGACGTTGACCAACGTCGCCGCCGCCGACGTGAAGGTCGGGTCCGGCTCGATCACCCTGACCGGCGGCGCCGGCACGATGGTGGCGCAGGCCGGCTCCGGCAACATCGCGGCCACCGACCTGACCGGCGCGCTGACGCTGAAGACCGGTTCGGGTGACATCACCGGCCACCGCCTGGGCGGCGCGCCGCTGGTGGTGGAAACCGGCAACGGCAACATGGACCTGGCCCTCGACCGGCCGGCGGCGGTGCGGGCCCACACCGGCAACGGCAACGTCACGCTGACCGTGCCCCAGGGCAGATACCAGGTCCGGGCGACCACCAAGGCCGGTGAGCAGAGCCTCGGGGTCCCCAACGACCCGGCGGCGCAGCACCTGCTGGAGATCGACACCGGCAACGGCAACATCTCGCTGACCGCCCGCTGACCACCGGCACCGGGCGGCGGCAGGGTCAGCGGGGCTGTCCCAGCGGGACCGTGGTGGCGTGCCCGCCGAGCAGACCCATGGTGGCCGCCCGGCTGCCCTCGGCGGCGGCCACCCTGCCGGCGTACGCCTGCGCGTCGTCCTGCGGCTGATAGCCGATGTCGGCCCCGGCGGCCAATGACCACCAGCGTCGGGTGTTGCGGCTGACCCCCCAGATTACCCGGTAACCGGTGGCGTCGGTGCTCAGGCAGGCCGCCATCAACCGGGCACAGTCGTCCGGCGACAGCCACGAGTCCAGGGCCCACTCCCCCGGCGGCTCCGGAAAGCAGGAGCCGATCCGCAGCCCGAACACCGTCATGCCGAACCGGTCGGCGTACAGGCTGCCCAACGCCTCCACGGCGGCCTTGCTGAACCCGTAGTAGCCGTCCGGGCGGGGCGGCACGTCCGCCGGCACGCCGTCCGGACCGCTCGGAGCCGGAAAACCGGCCGGCCGCGGATCGGCGCCCGGTTGGCGGTAGAAGCCGGCGGCGTGGATCGAGGAGGCCAACACCACCCGGGGTACGCCGGCCCCGCGGGCGGCCTCCAGCACGATGCGGGTGCCGTCGACATTGACCCGCAGCAGGTTCTCCCAGGTGTGCTCCGTCGGGATGCCAGCCAGGTGGATCACCGCGTCGACGCCGGCGCAGGCGGCCGCGACACTCCCCGCGTCGGTCAGGTCGCCGGTGATCGTCTCGACCGGCTCCCCCGGCCCGGGCGGCTGCTGAGCGGCCAGGTCCAGCAACCGCAACATCCGCCCCGGGCGGGTCAGCCGGGCCCGCAGCATGCGCCCGATCCGGCCGCCCGCTCCGGTGATCAGAACGCGCTCCACGACGTAGCCTCCCCGGCTCGGGTGATTCTCAGAAACCCAGCTTGCGCAACTGTTTGGGGTCGCGCTGCCAGTCCTTGGCCACCCGGATGTGCAGGTCCAGGTAGACGCGGGTGCCCAGCAGCGACTCGATCTGCTGGCGGGCGTTGGTACCGACCTCCTTGAGCCGGCTGCCGCGCGCCCCGATGACGATCGCCTTCTGACTGGCCCGCTCCACGTACATCTCGGCGAAGATCCTGG
>DASVVF010000556.1:0-2396 GCA_036386695.1 Catenuloplanes sp.
AACTGTTCGGTAGCAGCCTCGCCGCCGGCGACGTCAACGGCGACCGCCGGGCGGACCTGCTCGTCGGCGTTGCGGCCGAGGACGTGGGCGCGGTGCGCGACGCCGGCGCGGTCACCGTGCTGCGGGGCTCGGCGGCCGGGCTCACCGGCGCGGGGTCGCCGCAGATCACCCAGGACAGCCCCGGAGTCCCCGGTTCGGCCCGGCAGGGGGCCGCCTTCGGTGCCGCCCTGGCAGTCGGCAACCACAACGGCGACGGGTACGGCGACCTCGTCGTGGGCGCCCCCGGGGAGACGATCGGTCAGGCCGCCTCGGCCGGCACGGTCACCGTCCTGTACGGGGCGTCCACCGGTCCGGTCACGGCCGGCTCCCGGCATTTCCACCAGAACACCCGGGGCGTCGCGGACCGCAGCGAGGCCGGGGACCGGTTCGGCAGCGAGGTGCGCGCGGTGCCGGTCGGAGCCGGTCGCCTCGACACCCTCGTCGTGGGCGTCCCGGACGAGGTGCTGCGGGGAGCCGGGGAGGAGTTCTCCGGAGAGGGCGCGATCGTGCTGCTGCGCGCCGGCTCCGGTGGGTTGACGGGCCCGGGCAGCCGGCTGTTGACCGCTGCTGATTTCGGCGACAAGCCGGTCAGGCAGGGGTGGTTCGGCACCCGGCTGGGCTGAGCCGACGCGCCGGTGCGCCCCGTCGATGTCGGCGGGGCGCACCGGTGGACTCCGGCGCGCCAGCGGCGCACCGGCACCGGGCGAGGGGCCCGGGTCGTTGCGGTCCGGAGCGGGGTCAGGACGGCTTCTGCATCGCGATAACGTGTCGCCATGTCTCCCGTCTCGCGCAAACGCAAGCCCAAGAAGACTCGTCGGGCGCAGTCGCGCGCCGACCGCCCCCAGCCGGTTGCCGCAGCCTGGTGGCCGGCGCGGATCGCTGACGTGCTCACCGGCGCGGATGCGCTGCTCGACGCGAGCGGTCCCCGGGAGTTGGAGCAGGCCGCGGCCGAGCTTATCGGTGGTGCGCTGCACCGGGCTCTGGCACAGGAGACAATGGGCTTCGCGTTGCAGGCCTGGCTCGGTGCTCTGATTGGCGAGGCCGGCAAGGTGGCGAGCCTCAAGAACCTCTATCTGCTGCACGGCGTTGCCGCGATCGCCCCCGCGACGTCGGCCGCGCAGGCACGGCAGCTCATCGATCGACTGGCATCGAGTGGGCTCGGTGGCCCCGGGTGGTTGGCCGCCACGCTGACTCCCACGCCGACCGGCGAGGTCCAGCTGCTCCGCGACGCGTACGGGTGCCGGTTCGGTGTGATCATGGCGTGCGGTTACCGGGACGACGGGGCCGGCGCCGACCATCACATGTACCTGATGGATGTGGACACGTGCTCGGCCGTCCCGGACGTGGTCGATGCCAGCGTCCACGACGACCTGGCCGCCGCGTGCGACGCGTGGCGTGCGGGAGTCGGTGGCCCGGCGGCGGCGGCCACGCCGGGGGCGGCGGACGCAGAATTGTTGGCCGATCTGCTGCCCCGCACGAGCGGCGTCGAGCAGGGGGTGATCGGCGGGGAATCACGCCGGCGGATGGACAATTACTACCGTGTTCCGCGCCGTGGCGATGACCTGGCTGCCGCACTGGCCGCCGCCGGTCGGCCGCTTCCGGCGGAAACCCGGTGGCTACGCGACATCCGGCGCGGCGTTTCCGCCGATCCGTTCATCGCCGACTTCCGTGCCTGGTGCGCCGCTGATGGTCAGGTGGTGCCGGACGGCGAAGCGGTGCGGGCGCTGGCCGAGGAATGGTTGGAGGGCACCCTGGAGGAGACCCGGCTGTCCTGCTCACCGCACCGTATCCGGGCACTCCAATCCCGGATCGGCATCGAGTGGCCGCGTGATCCGCTGACGGAACGCGTCGCTGCCCTGTTGCCGGAGTGGATTCGTTGGTGTGCGCAGCGCACCGGCCTGGATCCTGAGCTGGCAGCACGCTCGGTCGCCGCCGCCCGGCGCGATCTGGGCGACTGGAAAAGCATCGCCGACGATGAGGCACATGGCGCGCCGGTGCCTGAATGATCGGCCCCGGTCCGGTCATGGCAGCTCCAGAAACTCTCGGAGCGCGTTCGCTAAGCGTTCATCGCCTCGGCCGCGACTTCCCGGGTGACAAGACGACCGTGGCGGAACATCGGCGAGAAGCCAATTCCGGTAACAGGCCAGGTAACTTGATCCGACTGCAACTACAGGCGGCTAGCGAATCGCCTGGTCAGCAAGGTAGGGGTGCGCCCGGCAGTGTGCTGGTTCAGGACATCGGAATGGGGTGTCTCGGGTCATCGGAATAGGTCTGTCTCGGGTCATCGGCATGGCGACATGGCCGAACCGCTGACCTGCCGCAGGGTGCGGCGTGTCGAAACGTCGCCTCGTCATCAC
>DASVVF010000557.1:0-2010 GCA_036386695.1 Catenuloplanes sp.
GAGGACTGGCGCGCAGAGGACTGGCCCGCAGAGGACTGACCGGCAGACGATTGGCCGGCAGTCGGCGCCTGGGCCGTCGTATCCGTCCCGGTGACCGCGGCGACGGCAGCGGCCGGCTCGGGAGACGGCGGGGCGACGGCCGCCTCCCGGGCCCGGCGCAGCACGTCCGCGTCGGCCGTACGGCCCTCGCGCAGAGCGGTGACCTCGGCCTCCAGCACGCCGATCAGCTCGCCCTTGTAGCCGATGTCGTAGGCGGCCCGGCGTAGGGCCTGGTCGACCTGCCCCATCCGGTAGCCGCGCAGCGCGGTGTCGAAGCGCAGTTGGGAGACATCGTGCTCCGCCAGCGGCCGGTCACCCGGCAGCGGAACGGCACGCCCGTCCGGCTCGACCGGCGCCAGGCCAGGGTCGTTGCCGCTGACGAGGACCGTCACACCGAAGACCACCGCGGCGACCGTCAATGCCACGACGAGGAGGAGCAGAAGCTGACCCATGCAGCGATCGTGGCACGGCCGCCCGGTGGAGGCGACCCCGCCACCCCGCCACGGCCGGTCGGCGCCGCCGGACCCGATCACTGGCGATAGCGTCTCCAGGCGTCGGCGTATCCGCGGCCGCGACGGAAAGGGCGGTACCGGCGTGACACGAACGCTCCGGTTGGGCCGGCGCACCTTCGCGCCCGGGGACCTCGCCGTGATGGCGATCGTGAACCGGACCCCCGACTCGTTCTTCGACCGGGGCGCCACGTTCGCCACCGACGCCGCCCTGGCCGCGGTGGACCGGGCCGTCGCCGAGGGCGCCGAGATCGTCGACATCGGCGGCGTCAAGGCCGGGCCCGGCGCCGAGGTGACCGTCGGCGAGGAGCTGCGTCGTACGGTCGACCTGATCGCCGCCGTGCGCGCCGCGTTCCCCACGGTGGTGATCTCCATCGACACCTGGCGGGCCGCGGTCGCCACCGAGGCGGTGGCCGCCGGCGCCGACCTGCTCAACGACACCTGGTCCGGCGCCGACCCGGCGCTGGCGGAGGTCGCCGCGGCCACCGGCGCCGGGCTGGTCTGCTCACACGCCGGGGGACTGGCCCCGCGCACCAGGCCGCACCGGGCGGCCTTCGACGATGTCGTCGCCGACGTGCTCGACACCGTCACCGGGCTGGCGGAGCGGGCCGTTTCACTGGGCGTCCGCCCGGACGGGTTGCTGATCGACCCGGCGCACGACTTCGGGAAGAACACCCGGCACTCCCTGGAGGTCACCCGGCGGCTCGATGAGCTGGTGGCGACGGGCTGGCCGGTGCTGGTGGCGCTGTCGAACAAGGATTTCATCGGCGAGACCCTCGACCTGCCGGTCGACCAGCGGCTGGAGGGGACGCTGGCGGCCACGGCGGTGTCGGCGTGGGCCGGCGCCCGGGTGTTCCGGGCACATCAGGTGCGGCCCACCCGGCGGGTGCTCGACATGGTGGCGTCGATCCGCGGCGACCGCCCGCCCGCCGCCACCCGGCGCGGTCTCGCCTGAGCCAGCACCCTCCCGGGTGGGGGTGCTCAGGTCCAGCGCAGGATGCGCTTGCGCCAGGCGTAGAGGATGCCGAGGCCGACCACCGCCACGAACACGCCCATCTCGGCGACCGTCACCAGACCGAAGCCGGGGCGGTCGAACACCACCGCCCACGGGAAGAGGAACACGCTCTCCACGGCGAACAGCACGTAGAGGTACGCGTAGACGTAATAGCGGATCTGCGCCTGGGCCCAGTCGCCGCCGACCGGGTCCAACCCGCACTCGTAGGACTCGCGCTTGCCGGCCGGCTCCGCCGGGCGCGCCGGGCGCAGCAGGCGGTTCGCCCCGAACGCCGCGACGAACAGCACCGCGCCGACCACCAGGAGCAGCCCGAGGGTGGCGTACGACCCGAGGTACCCGTCCACGGCGGCAGCGTACCCCGTCAGCGGCCGCCCGGCGGACGGGAACGGACGGCGGTCGCGTGGTCCCGGGCCGGCCGGGGTGGGCGGCGTACGTTATCGATTTGTT
>DASVVF010000558.1:0-2240 GCA_036386695.1 Catenuloplanes sp.
GTGGTGGGCGCGGGCCGCGCCGACCCCGGGTTCCGCGCCGTAGGCCCGCTGCGCCGTGGTCGCCGTCTGCGCGGCGTTGAGCGCCACCGCCCGGGCCAGGAACACCGTTCCCACCTGAATGGACGCGAAGAGCAGGAACAGGATGCCGGGCAGCAGGATGGCCAGCTCGACCGGCGTCGCGCCACGGTCGCCCGGCCCGGTCCGCCGGGCGGCGGACCGGGACAGCTGAGGCGGCGATGGGCGACGCATCCGGCTACGGGGCCGGGACCCGCGCCATGAAGCCCCGGGCGGTCGTGCCCGCCCAGACCACCACCGCGGCGGCAAGCAGGGCGAGGCCGGCGATGATGATGGCCGTGGGCACCGGGCTGTCCCCACGGTCCCGTCGCTCCGGTGCCCGCAGATCGCGCAGGCGCTCCGTGACGACAAGGTGCAGATATATGAAAACGGACACAACCGTTCTCCTTCCGTTGAGGGGTGGACGCTTCAGATGCGGGCCATGAACGGATAGAGGACAAAGGCGACGAGGACGAACACCAACAGCGCGCCCGGGATGTCGAGGCGGCCGGTGACCGCCTCGGCGCGGGCCAGGGCGTCGGTCCGGATCTGGTCGCGCAGCGAGTCCGCGCGCCCGCGCAGGCTCTCGTGCACCTGGGCGCCCTCGGTGCCCGACGACTGCATGATCGCCCCGACGTCGCCCAGCTCCGGCACGCCGATGCGCTCGGACAGCTCCCGAAGCTCCTGCCACGGCGGGCGCAGTTGCAACTGGGCCGCCCGCAGCGTCTCCCGGATGCGGGCGAAGACCCAGCCGTCGCAGGTGGCGGCGGCCTGTTCCAGGGCCTGCACCGGGCCATGCGCGGCGGCCATCTGCAGGGCCACCAGGTCGAGGTAGGCGCAGACCGCCCGGCTGAACTCCCGCCGGGCCCGCTCCGCGCGGGCCAGCACGTCCCGGTGGGCGATCAGCATCGCCAGGATCGCGCAGCCCAACCCCACCACGGCCGGCACCACCACCGGCAGGGCGACGCCGGCCAGAAACAGCACCGCCGTGGCCAACGGCGGAATCAGCAACCCGAACAGCCCGGACAACAGCAACGACAGGGCGTACTGCTCGGGGGTGCGGTCCAGCAGGGCCAGCTCCCGGTGCGGGGGACGCAGCCACCGGGCCAGGCCACCGAGCCATTCCAACCGGCGCCGGGACACCGCCGGGCGGGTCATCGCGCCCGGCGGCGGGTGCAGCCGGCGCAGCGCGGGGGCGAGGGCCGGCGTGGCCGGCAGCGCCTCGCGGATCAGCAGGAACAGTCCCAGTCCGAGGCAGGCGCCGGCGGTCACCGTGCCGACGAGGAACCAGTTGAGAATCACCGGATCGCCTCCTGCAGGACCGGGGCGGCCAGGAACCGGGCCGGGCGCGGCGGCAGGCTCATCGCCCGCACCCACACCAGCAGGGCCACGAACATGGTGCCCAGCACCGCCATCACCACCTGGCCCAGCGGGGTGCCGTACGGGCGCATATAGGTCGGGTTGGCGAGCCCGTAGCCGAGGATCAGCAGGGTCATCCCGGTCAGGAAGCGCACCGCGAACCGCGGCTGGGTGCGCTTGGCCTCAACCTCCCGGCGGGTGGCGACCTCGGCGGCGGCGCCGTGGGCGATGGCGCCGAGCACCTCGCCCATCCGTTCACCCCGATCGCTCAGGTGCAGGATCAACGCGGCGACGACCTGGTCGGCGACGGGGTCACCGAGTTCGTCGGCGAAGGCGAGCAGCGCGATCCGGCCGTTCCAGCCGGCCCGCAACCGGGCGGCGAGGGTACGCACCTCCTCGCCGATCTCCTCCGGCGCCGTCGCCACGGTACTGATGATCGACTGTTGCAGACCCTGCCCGGTGGTGGAGACGTCCTTGAGCCGGCGGGTCCACTCGCCGACCGCCTCGATGCGGGCGATCGCCCGCTGCTCGGCCCGCCCGACGGTGAACAGCCACGGCGCCCCCGGCACGGCGACCCCCACCAGCAGGCCGACCACCGGCAGCCCGGTGAGCAGCCAAGCCGCCGCGCCGGCGACAACAGCACCGATCAGGACCGCCCGGTGCAGGTGCTGCTCGCCGCGGCTGGTCCCGGGCCCTTCCCACCAACGCCGGGCCAGCCGGCCCAGCCGCGACGGCGGGCCGACCGGGCGGCGGGTGCCGACGACAGCCAGCAGGGCGAGCACCAGACCGCTGGCGGCCATCGCCCCGGACACGACGGCGACCAGGTC
>DASVVF010000559.1:0-1983 GCA_036386695.1 Catenuloplanes sp.
TGAAGTTGATCTGTAGGAGGACCACCTTCATACCGGGGTTCTGCGTCTTTTCTACGTTCCGAGGCCCATCAGGCGCGTCTCGGACCTTCCGGACAACAAACCGTTACAGCCCGCAACCGGACCGTTGCGCGGAATGGCTCAGTGGCAGGCTGATGAATGCCCAGTCGTAGTAACGGAAGCCTTTCGCGCCGGTGCCGGCGGACAGCCGTTGCCATGCCCGTTTCGGCAGGCCGGCGGCGATCTGGTCGGCTCGGGCGATGCCGAGGCCGGTCGGTGCTCGGTGTGAGCAGGCCACCGCGAGGACATATCCGAGCCGGTGTCCGCGTAAGGCTGGGGCCAGTTGCGGGTCGCCGCCGTAGGCCTCGTCTCCGGCGACCCACCGGCACGGGAGTCCGCCGGCCACGGCTGTGGCGATCAGCCGGCGTGCGAGCTGCGGTTCGTGGCGAAGGTGACGGTGTCGGGCACGCCCGCTTCAGCACGTCGTGCCGGGTCTTCGGTCCAGGATTTCGGCAGGTAGAGCGCAACGTCGAGCAGCGTGTGCCCGGACGGTGCGGCATATGAGAGATGCACGGCGAGTTGGCAGTTCTCGATCTTCCCGGCGGTGCCGGAGTACTGCCGTTGCACCCCGACGGTGTGGCAGCCTTTCTTCAGGTCGCCGGTCTCGTCGACCACAAGGATCCCGTCCGGGTGTCCGAGGCGGGCCGTGACGAACTCCCGCACGTCGGCCCGCACGAGCGTGTCGTCCCAAGTGGCTCGGCCGATCAGGTCCTGCATGCCGCCCGGGCCGTCGTCGCCGGCGTGTTCCGCGATGGTCCAGCAGTTCTTGACCGGTAGCGGGGCCAGTAGGCCGGCCACGAAGTCACGGACCCGCCGCCGAGGTTCGGGCCGGGTGAAGCGTGCCTCGATCGTGTCCATCAGGTCGCTGAACAGCTCAGACCATCGTTGAGCGTCTACTCTGTAGGCGGCAGCCACCGCCGTATCTCTTGAGGTCCACACAACCGCTGAGACTCGACGGTGGCTGCTTGCTGCCCACGGACAAAACCACACCGTCACCGCAGCTCAGAACAGATCTCCTGCTGGAGTACTAGTTGTGGATCTTTGTGTGGTTGGTCGTTCGTGTTTTCGCACGCGCCCCCGGCCACCGCAAGATCCAGCCTTCCCTGCTGGTACCCCGAGCCCGCTCCGACCCGCGCCGACGGCGACCTACGACCTGGCGCCGACGCAGCCCGGACCTGAAACCTCGAACCCAAACAAGATCAAATATTTGTGGTGCTGGGACAGCTACACAAGCGTGGGGCCAACTCGCGGCTCGCGACCGGGAGCGCGCCGACCTCGCCGGCCAGCTCGCCGCGATGCGCGGCGACCGCGACGCCGCCCGAGCCAGGCTGGACGCCGCCCGCGCCGACGTCGCCCGGCTCACCGCCGAGGCGCAGGCGGCCACCAGCCGCGCCGAGCAGGCCGAAGGTCGCCACGACGCCCTGCTCGCCGCGCTGGCCGGCGGCGGCTACACCCGCACCGGCACGGACGACCGGCCGGACCGTGGTGCGTGAGGGGACCTGGGGGAACGCCGGCTCGGTATGGGGGGCGTAGCGGAGGTGCTGCGGGTATGACCCGGTCGACGTCGGGGTGTTGGTAAGAACAGCGTCACCAGGGGCCAAGTCCTGGATGACCGCGTCCTGTCGCCGCAGTTCCTGCCGTTCGTCGGCCGCCCGCGCCTGCGCGCCGTAGCGCCGACCGCCGACCAGGGCCCGGCCGTGCTGCGGGCATGGCGGCGTGTGGCCTACGCATGGCAGTGGAACCAACCAGCCCGCCAACGCCGACGCCCTGCAGTTCGCGCTGACCGCGGACGGCCGATCCGCGCAGGTCGACCATCGCGACAGCAAGTGCCCCGTCTGCTAGGAGCGGCTGGCTGCGTTCCTGCAATGCGGCGACGCCGGCGTATCCGCCGACCGTGACCGGGGGGCCAGGCCGAGTCACGAAGGA
>DASVVF010000560.1:0-7283 GCA_036386695.1 Catenuloplanes sp.
CGCTGCGCCCGCGCCCCGGCACCCTGCTCGGCTTCGACCTGCAGGTCAACGACGCCTCCGCCGGTGCCCGTACCGGCGCCCGGGGCTGGCACGACCCGACCGGCCTGTCGTACCTCAACACCTCCCGCTGGGGGGTCGTACGGCTGGTGCGGAGCCCCTGACCCGGCGGGCAGCCACCGAACCCTAGGTCAGCGTGGCTGTCACGTACCTGGCGGCCGCGGCGATGACCTCGTTGTCGCCGCCGACGACGCTCTGGTCGGTCCCCCTGGCCATGATGGCGATGACGAGCGGGGGTGCCGATTTCGCGGGCCACACGATCGCGATGTCGTTCATCGTGCCGTAGCTTCCGGTGCCGGTCTTGTCGGCCACCGTCCATCCCTTCGGCACGCCGGCCCGGATCCGTCCCTTGCTCGCGGGCGACACGTTGGCCCGTTCCAGCAGGTCGCGGAGGAAGTCCCGCTTGGCTGAGGGCAGGGCCTCGCCGAGCACGATCCGCTGGTAGTCGCCGCCGATCGCCCGGGGGGTGGTGGTGTCCCGCGGGTCGCCCGGGATGGCGGTGGTGAGGTTCGGTTCCCGTCGATCGCACCGGGTGACCCGGTCACCGAGGCCGCGCAGATACCTCGTCAGTCCGGCCGGCCCGCCGACGAGGTCCAGGAGGAGGTTGCCGGCTGTCCCGTCGCTGTGCACGACGGCGGCGTGACACAGGTCCCGGATGCTCATCCCGGTGCCGACGTGCAGCTCAGTGATCTTCGAGCTCGGCATCAGGTCGTCGCTGGTGTACCGGATGACCTGGCCCAGGCCCGACAGCGGCTTGCCCTTCAGGACCGCCGCCACCGCCAGCCCCTTGAACGTGGAACAGAAGGCGAATCGGTCGTCCGCCCGGTGCGCGATGGTGGCTTTGGTGCCGGTCGCGAGGGCGTACACCCCCAGGGTTCGGCCGAACTTGCGTTCCAATGTGGTCAGTTCGGCGTGGTGCTCGCTGGAGGCCGCGGCACCGGAGGCGGCCGACGCGGTAGCGGAGGCGGCGGCGGCGGTGGGGGAGCCGGCCGGCCCGGATGTCGGCGCGACCGCCGGCCGGTCCTGACCGGTGCAACCGGCCAACGGCAGAAGGCCCGCCGCCCCGAGCAGGGCACGGCGGCTGATCGCCCGTTCGAATGCCGTCATGAAGAAACTCCCCCGGTCCAGCCGCGTAGTAGCGCGTCGATCATCAGGCCAGCAATCTACGCGGCCGGAACAACCCGCGCGCACCCGTCGAGGTGACCGGGCGGGTCCGGCCGCCGGCTGTGGCGGCGACCGGCCCGTGGGGTCGGGGCGCCGCGGGCGAAACCCCCGGGCCCGCTACGTGGTCGACGGTGGGCGGGTCAACATCCACTGGTGCCCGAACGGATCGGCCAGCCGGCCGCCGCGGCCGTACGGTTGGTCGCTGATCTGATGCACCACGGTGGCGCCCAGCCGCAACATCGCATCGGCCACCGCATCGGGGTCGGCGACGTCGAGGGCCATGATCACCGAGGTGCCGCCCAGGGTCGTGGGCGCCGGATCGCCGTCGCCCTCGTCCTTCAGGGTCACCCGCACGCCGCCGATCAGCAGCTCGGCATGCACGATCTTCCCGTCGGGGTCGGTGTAGCGCTCCTTCTCGACCGCGCCGAACGCCGCCGCGTAGAAGTCGATCGCCCGCGCCCCGTCGGACACCACCAGGCGCGGATAGACACCGTAGATCAGAGAGTTGGTCATCTGGTCATGGTCCCTCGGCCGCACCGCCGGCGATTGTAGAAATGTGCTTTCCGTCCCGGACCGGTCCACCCCCGGCGGAATTGGCATCCACCGGTTTCCGCTAGGTGAGCAGTGAACCGGCCCGTCCGGGCAGCCATGGGGCGTCCGGCGGGCCGGGGGTCCGCACCCGGTCGGTCATCCGCTCCACCTGGCCGGCGTCCAGCGGGGCGGCGAAATGGAATCCCTGCGCCAGGTGGCACCCGGCGGTCCGCAGGTCGTCGGCCTGCGCCGCGGTCTCCACCCCTTCGGCGATCGTGGTCAGCCGCAGGGTGCGGCCGAGCGCGACGATGGCGCGGGTCAGGGTGGCGTCGGGCGACCCGGGATCAACCCCGGTCATGAACGACTTGTCGATCTTCATGATGTCCACCGGGAACTGCCGGAGGTACGCCAGCGAGGAGTGCCCGGTGCCGAAGTCGTCGATCGCCACCCGTACCCCCAGGGTCTTGAGCTGGCGCAGCCGTTCGGTGGTGGCCTCGGTGTCGTGCATCAGCCGCGACTCGGTGATCTCCAGGACCAGGCGGGCCGGGTCCAGCCCTGATTCGTTGAGCACGGCGGACACCAGCTCAGCCAGGCCGGGGTGCTGCAACTGGCGGGCCGACAGGTTCACGCTCATGGTCACCGGCGGCGCGCCGGGCCGCCGGTTCCAGGCCGCGCCCTGGCCGCAGGCCTGCTGCAGCACCCACCGGTCGATCGCGAGGATCAGGCCCGTCTCCTCGGCCAGCGGGATGAACTCGCTGGGCAGCACGATGTTGCGCTGGCCGTCGCGCCACCGCACCAACGCCTCGGTTCCGACGACGGAGCCGTCCCGCAGGCTGACGATGGGCTGGTAGCGCAGCACGAGATCGTCGCGGTCGATGGCCTGGCGCAGCCGGGCCTCGATGTCGAGACTGCGCAGGAAGGTGGTGCGCAGCTCCGGCCGGAAGATCTCGTACCGCCCCTTGCCGTTCTTCTTGGCCTGGTACATGGCCAGGTCAGCGTCGCGGATCAGATCCGCGGCGCTCTGTGACCCCCCGTTGTTGAAGACGATGCCGATGCTGGCGTCGATGAACGTCTCGTGACCCTGGATGAGGAAGGGATCGCGCAACCTTTTGATGATCTTCTTCGCGGTCGCGGTGACCGCACCGGGGTCGCACCGCTCGCAGAGCACCACGAATTCGTCCCCACCGAGGCGCGCGGCGGTGTCGGACGCCCCCAGGCACGATCGCAGCCGGTCGGCGACATCGACCAGGAGCGCGTCGCCGGCCGAATGCCCGAGTGAGTCGTTGACCGTCTTGAACCGGTCGAGGTCGACGAAGAGCACCCCGAGGGGGGTCCGTTCGTGGGCGGCGCGGGCGAGGGCGTGGTTCAACCGGTCGAGGAACAGGGCGCGGCTGGCCAGCCCGGTCAGCGAGTCGTGAAAGGCCTGGGCCATCGCCTCCTGGGTCTTGGCGTCGGCGATGGCCAGGCTCACGTGCTCGGCGAACACCGCCAGCACGTCGCGGTCCGCCGGGCTGTACACCCGCCCGGACCGCTGCGAGGCGACGACCAGGCTCCCGACGACCGTGCTGTTCTCGTGTACCGGGGCGGCCATGGCGGCCCGGATCGACGCCGGCGCGAAGCCGGGGATGGGGGCCGGGCCGACGCCGCCGGAGTCGTACACGACGAGCTCGTCGCGGCGGGCCGCCTCCCCCGCCACCCCCGAGTTGCCGCCGGGTATCCGCCACAGGCGCCGTCTCAGCTCCTCGGGCAGCCCGGTGCTGGCCACCAACAGCACCATGTCGGGGTCATCCGGGTCGACCACGTGCAGCGCCGTCAGATCGTCGCCGAGCAGCTCGCGGGCACCCTCGGTGATCGCGTCGAGGATGGTGCGCAGCGGAGCCCGGCGGGTGATCGCCCGCTGGATGATGGACAGCTGTTCCAGCAGGCGTTGCCGCTGTCGCAGCTCCTGAAGGGTGTGCAGGGTCGCGATGGTGAGTTCCAGGACCCGGGCCATGCCACGCAGCAGGCTCAGCTCGTCGATGCTGAAGCCCTCGGCGCCCGAGCGTGCCACGACCAGATGCCGGGTCGCCGCGCCGCCCAGCGGGGCCACCAACGTGTGGCACCGGCCCGCGCCCGGGACCTGCAACGCCCGGCCGTCCCGGACCACCGCGAACAACTCGGCCACCGGGGCCCGGCCGAGGACGAAACCGACCGAGGTGATCACGCCGGTCTCGTCGAGCAGCGCCGCCACCTCGGCCTCCAGGACCCGGGCGGCCCGTTCGGTCGCCACCCGGATCGCCGTCGGGACGTCCGCGGCTGCCGACACCACGGCCAGGAACTCGGCCAGCCGTTGCGTCGACAGCGCGTTGGAGTGCATCGACTCAACCCACTGCGAGAACGGCCAGGGTCTGATTGTGGTAGCCGTTCATGCCGAGCGTGCGCAGGATCTCGCCCCAGGTGTAGACCCCGGTCAGCGGCGCGTCGCCGATGTGCTCGCGCATCCGGCGCACCTCCCGCCGGGTGCCCCGCTCGCCCAGCATGTGACTGCGCGAGACGCAGTCGAACGCGATCAGCCCGAGCGGGGCGCCACCGCCCAGCGCCTGGACCGCGTCGCGGCAGGCGTCGGCGGCGGCGGCCACGGCCGATTCGGCGTCGCCCTCCATGAGCCACACCAGCGCGCCCTCGGGCACCTCCCCGGACGGGTACAGCCGGCCGTCGGCGAAGGAGGTGCTGGAGCTGACACTGCGCACCTCCACCCCGTGCCGGCGACGGACACCGATGGGACGGCTCTGGGCGAAGACCTCGAAGACCGCCGGGTCGGTGTACGCCGGGCCGGGCGCGTCGTACCTGTCCAGGTACGCCTGGACGGCCGGCCGATCGTCGAGGGTGCACACCCGGCCACCGGCGCTCTGCGTGACGATCATGGGCTCGCCCACCCGGCGCCAGCCGTGGCGGATGCCGAAGCCCAGCGGCCCGGTCGAGGAGACCACCGCGCCGACAGCGGCGTCGGTCAGCACCTCGGGGCCGTGCAGCAGGAACGGTCTGCGGGCGGCCGGATCCGGGCTGGCGCTGCCACCGATCATGGGGATGCTGGCCCCGAGGACGCCGTACGCACCGGCCAGGATCTCCTCCTGGTCGGCGAGCCACCCGTCGGTCAGCAGGACCAGCATCCGGTGTGACCGGTGACCGGTGCCGCCGTCGCCGTGGGCGCCGAATCCGCCGTCCGGGCCGACGGGAGCGCCCGGTGCGGCGCCGAAGACCGGATCGAGACCGCACCGGGCGACCGCTTCGCCGCCCTGGCGCTGGGCTCCATCGGCGCACGATCCGGCGGCGGTCCGCACGGTGAAGCCGGGCCCGCCCAGGGCGGTCACCACCACACCGTGCAGCGCCGCGCCGTCGACCGTGACCAGCAGCTCCGACGAGCAGCCGATCAGCGGGACGCCGGGACACACCTCGGCGATGCCGTGCAGCAGCGCGGTCGGGTCGGCCGCGCCCGAGACGAAGACGATCAGCAGGGCCGGGTCGGTGGCACGCAGCGCCCGGCCGGCCGCCTCGCGACCCGCCCGGTGCGGATCGCGCTCGGTGCTGTGCCCGACGCCGAGCCAGCGGTGACCGCGGTCCATTCTCCTCAGCCTTCAGCACGTGGAACAGATCATCAACAGCTGTCAGTGACAGCTTCGCATGCTATCCGTCCCGCCATGGTGGACGGCCGGGCGACCACCGGGTCAGCGTTTCGACTACTGGCGGCGCCAACGCTGGTTGGCCGCGCCGGTGCAGGTCCACAGGACCGCCGCGGTGCCGTTGGCCGTCGCGGCGCCGCTGACATCGAGACACAGTCCGGACTGCCGGCCGGTCACGGTGCCGTCGGCGTTCAGTGTCCACTGCTGGTTGGCCCCGCCGTTGCAGTCGTAGATGTCCACCGGCGTACCGGGGGTCCGGCCCTGCGCGTACGCGTCGAGGCACTTGTCGCCGTAGACCCGCAGCTCCCCGGCGGCGGTGGCGGCCCACTGCTGGTTGGCCCCGCCGTTGCAGTCGTAGATGGCCACCAGGGTGCCGTTGGCCGTGGCGGCGCCCGGGACGTCCAGGCAGCGACCGGACCCCTGACCGATCAGCGGGGCGGCCGTCGGGGTGGGTGTGGTGCCGCCGTCCTGGCGGAACACGTACGTGGTGATGCTGCGCGCGGGCAGGCTGAGGGCCGCTCTGCCGCTGGCAACGGCGGGCAGCCCGACGCTGGCCAGGTTCTGGGTCGCGCTGGTCCGGTACGCCGCCGTGGGGGTGACGTTGTTGAGCGCGCTGAACGCCACGTCGACGTCCTGGGCGGTGGTGTTGAGGTTGTTGACGACCAGCGTCCAGTTGCCGCCGCCGGAGGTCGCCATGATCTGCACGCCGCTGGGCGCCCCGGTGACGGGGTAGCGGACCGCCCCGGGCCGGACGAACCGGCTGTAGTGCGCCATGCCGTAGAACCGCTTGGTGAGGTAGAGGGCCTGGTTGCCGTTGCTGGCGAAGCTGGGGTCGTAGTAGATCAGCCCGTCGTTGTAGCCGCTGTTGTTGATCTGCGTCGCGCACGACGCGTTGCCGCCGGGGCTGCACCCCATGACCTTGGACAGCGCGGTCCACCAGTGGAACGCCGAGTCATTCGCGACCGTGAAGTCCCGGTGCATGATGCTGGTCATCGCCAGCGCGCCGGTGATGGTGGGGTCGTACTGGGCGCCGTAGCCGCCGTTGATCCCGGTGAAACAGCAGATCTCGGTCGACCAGGTCGGCTTGCCGAACCGCCGGCCGACGGCCGCCACCCCGGCGCGCGCCGAGTCACTCGGGAAGTCGTACGTGTGGTGGGCCAGATTGTGGACGTACTGCGCGGTCCCGGCCTGGCTCATCCACTCTGGAACCTCGGAGTTGAACTGGCTGACCAGGCTCGACTCGTCGGCGCTGATCCGGGACCAGGACGCCCGCGACTGCAGGGCCGTGCCCAGCGCCCGGACGATGTCGTCACGCTGCCCCGGGTCGACCAGCATCCCTTCCTGGCTGCACGGGTTGCCGTCGAACGAGTTGCGCGGCTCGTTCATCGGGCTGACGTAGTTGATCCGTACGCCCTCGGCGTTGAAGTGGGTGACGACGTCGGTGAGGAACCCGGCGAAGGCCTGCTCCGTGCCGGCCCGCAGGCGTCCACCGCAGCTGCGGGCGTTGTCCTTCCACACCGCCGGGGCGCTGTTGACGAACCCGACGATGTCCGGCACGCCGTACTGGTCGGCGTAGCGCAGGAACGTGGTGCCGCCAGGGTCGCGGGTCCAGTCGTAGCGCCCCGGGGAGACCAGCACGGTCTGCGGGGCCCGGTCGCCGGGACGCACCCCGACCCCGCCGCCGCCGATGTTGTACCGGTAGGCCGACAGGTGCAGGCCGCCGGGGCCGAACAGCAGCTCCGCCGCGCGCTGCTGGTTCGCCGGCGAGAAGCGGGCCAGGTCGTTGACCCACCAGGCGCCGGAGGCGCCGATGTTGTGGATGGTCTGCGCCGGCGTCGCGGAAACCTGGGCGAGGACGGCGGCGGACACCTC
>DASVVF010000561.1:0-3171 GCA_036386695.1 Catenuloplanes sp.
CGGGCCCGGGCCCGCGACAGCAGGCGAACCGGCTACGGACGCTGGCCCGGCCGCAACGGGGTGGTGACCGCCGCGTACGCGTCGACGATTCCGTACCCGTAGAAGCCGTTGAAGTTCTCCCCGCCCTCACAGAGCGCGTCGAACTCGAGTGACCGGCCCTCCGGTACGTAGCTGCGCAGCCGCGGCGTCGGGCAGGCCCGCTCGGCCGCCGTGCGGTACAGGTGCTGCTCCACCACGTCCGGTGCCATGGTCAGGCCCGGCCGACGCTTGTCGTCGCGGCCGAACTTGCTGACGATCAAGGCCGCCACGCCGGTCACGTGCGGCGAGGCCATCGACGTGCCCTGCAGGTACGCGTAGTAGCCGCACCTGCCGGTCCGGCTGCAGTCCTTGAAGACACTGTCGGCCGCCGCCGGGGTGACGTTGCCGGCCGCGTCGACGCGTCCGTCCTCCTGCAGCACCTTCTTCGGGTACGACGACAGGATCAGGTTCCCCGTGCTCTGGAACGACGGGGTACCGAACCCGTCGCGGTACCAGCCACCCGGTGCGGCCACCGAGACCTGCTCGGTGCCGTAGTTGGAGTAGTCGGCCTTCTGACCGGACGGTCCGACGGCCGACACGCCGATCACGTGCGGGCCCTCGACGGGCAGGTCCCAGCAGGTGTTGTTGTCGATCGGCCGGGGCCGCGGCGTGCCCGGGTTGGGGCTGCCGGTCTCGGTACGCGGCTTGCCCAGGTCCTCGTGGTTGTTGCCCAGCGAGCCGACCAGGGTGACGCCGCGCTTGTGCGCGTAGTTCAGGGCCCGGGTGACCGCCCGGATGGTCGCCCGCTGCTCGGCCCGCTCGGCCGGCGAGTCGGCGGCGTTGTCGAGGCAGTTGTACAGCCACGGGTCCACGTAGAAGGACATGTTGACGACGTCCAGGCCGACGTCGGCCGCGTGGGTGAGTGAGTTGACCACGGCGTCGAGGAAGAAGTAGCCGTAGTCCGTGCCGGCCTTGAGCTCCACCAGGGTGACTTTCGGCGCCACTCCGGAGACCCCGATGCCGTTGGCGGCGGCGCCGATCGTGCCGGCCACATGGGTGCCGTGACCGTTGTCGTCGGTACCGACCGGGTCGAGGCAGCTGGGGACCTCGCACGGACCGTCGAACTCGGGCCGGTCGGGGGCGAAGTTGCGGGACAGCTTGGCGTCGAAGTTCGGCGACAGGTCCGGGTTGCTGGCGTCGAGTCCGGTGTCCATGACGCCGACGGTCACGCTGCGCTTGCCGGGCGCCTTCCGGCGGGCTTCGTCGGCCCGGACCATGTCCAGGCCCCACAGCTTGTCATCCAGCGGGTCCATCCTGGCCGGACGGTTGGACCGGGTCGGCTGGTCGCGCGCCGTCGTGCCCTCCCGCTCGACGTCGTCGGGCTTCCTGAGCTTCGGCGCGAAGCCGACCGGTCGGGCCTTGGTGGCGCCGATCAGTTCCTGGGCGGCGGTGGCGCGGTCGGTGAAGTCGCCACGCGCGGAGACCACCTTGAACATACCCACGCCGTCGTTGCGGGAGACGACGGTGCCACCGGCGGCGGTGATCGCGGCGATGGCGGCGTCGGCGCTCACGCCGTCCTCCGCGACCACGGTGTATTCGGTGGGGCCGGTGGGCGCGGCGGGCGCGGCGGTCGCCGGCCCGGCCGGGACCGCAAGGACGAGCGCCAGGCCGGTCGCGGTCGCGACGGCGCCGGCGGTTAAGCGTCTGATCACGATCTGTTTCCTATCGTTGAGGCGGGGACGAGGGTCATCCCATCGGATGGATGTCTCGGTTCGGTCTCATCGTCCTGGTCAGTCCGGCAACGTGCGGCGATATTGGCCGGTTATGAGCGCTCACTCCCAGTTGCGCAAAGCCGCAGGAAGCTCCAGGAGACCGACGATGGAAAGGTTTGGCTCAGCGTCGGGCGGTAACGCGGCGCCGGTCCGGTTCAGCCAGCCGCCCCGCAGGCCGACGGACTGGGCGGCGGTGACGTCCAGGGCCAGGTTGTCGCCCACGTGCACCACCGCGTGGGCGGGTGCCCCGGCCGCTGCCAGCACAGCGCTGAAGAAACCGGCCGCGGGCTTCTTCGGCACACCGTCGCGGTCGGCGTACACCTCGAAGTCGAACTGGCCGCCGAGCCCGCACCGGTCGGCGTGGCTGTTGCCGTTGGTGGCCAGGCCGAGCCGGTAGGAGCGGCGCAGGACCGCGAGCGTGGCCAGCACGTCCGGGTACGGCCGGGTGAGCGCGAACCGGGTGGCGAAGAAGAGCCCGAGGAGCCGGTCGAGGTGGCTGTCCAGACCGACCCGGGCGAGGCTGCGGGCGAGCGCCGCCCGGCGGAGTTCGGCGACCGGGCGCTGCGGGTCGGCGGCGAAGGCGTGCGCCCAGTCGGCTTCCAGCTCCAGGATGGACACCTCGGCCGCCGCGGCGGTCACCCGCCGCATTTCCGCGAGTACGGCCTGCAACGCCCCGCGGATCGCCGGGCGCAGGTCCAGCAGTGTCTCGTCGGCGTCGAACACCACCGTGGTGATCACCAGGGCAGCGTACGGCACCTGCCCGGCCCGGATGGGCGGCGCCCAGCGACACTCAGGGCCGGGTCATCCGCAGGACGTCCAACGCCTCGTCGAGCTGCTCCTCGGTCAGCTTGCCGGCCGCCACGTGCCCCCGGGCAACCACCACGGCCCGGATCGACTGACCGGAGGCCAACGCCTCCTTGGCGATCGAAGCCGCCTCGTCGTAACCCAGGAACCGGTTCAGCGGGGTGACGATCGACGGCGACCCCTCGGCGTACGCCCGGCACACGTCGACGTCGGCTTCCAGCCCGTCGACCGTACGGTCGGCCAGCATCCGACTGGCCGCGGCCAGCAGGCGGATGGACTCCAGCAGGTTACGGGCCATCACCGGGAGCATCACGTTGAGTTCGAAATCGCCCTGCGAGCCGGCGAAGGCCACCGCGGCGTCGTTGCCGATCACCTGGGCGACCACCTGGCGGACCGCCTCGGGCACCACCGGGTTCACCTTGCCCGGCATGATGGACGAACCGGGTTGCAGGTCCGGCAGGCGAAGCTCGCGTAGCCCCGCCCGGGGTCCGGAACCCATCCACCGGATGTCATTGGCGATCTTGTAAAGCCCGACCGCGACGGTGCGCAGCTGCCCGGACGCCTCGACCAGCGCGTC
>DASVVF010000562.1:0-2148 GCA_036386695.1 Catenuloplanes sp.
CCGCCGCCCACACGGTGCTGGCGTTGCACCGGGCCGGGCGCACCGACGCCGCGCTGTACGTCGGCTCCTGGAGCCACTGGATCACCGACCCGGCCCGCCCGATCGCCTCCGGCGGCCCGCCGGGGGCGTCTGCCGGCTGACCCGGTGGCCGGGCGGTGGCCGTGGGAGCATGACGCCATGGCGGACGGCACGGCTACGGTGGTCTGGGACGAGGCACTGCTGCGGTACGACCTCGGAGATCACCCGTTGGACCCGGTCCGGGTGGAACTGACCATGGCCCTGGCCCGCGAACTCGGCGTCCTGGACCGGCCCGAGGTGCGGATGCTCACCCCGCGGCCCGCCGACGACGCCCTGCTGTGCCTGGTGCACCGGCCGGACTACCTGCAGGCGGTCCGGGCCGCCCCGGACGACCCGTTCTTCTCCGGCTACGGCCTCAACACCTCCGACAACCCGGTGTTCGACGGGATGCACGAGGCCAGTGCCCGGGTGGTCGGCGCCACCGTGGCCGCCGCCGAGTCGGTGTGGCGGGGGGAGAGCACCCGGGCCGTCAACATCGCCGGCGGGCTGCATCACGCGATGGCCGGGCGGGCGTCCGGGTTCTGCGTCTACAACGACCCCGCGGTGGCCATCGCCCGCCTGTTGGACCTGGGCGCGGAACGGGTCGCGTACGTCGATGTCGACGTCCACCACGGCGACGGGGTGCAGGCGGCCTTCTACACCGACCCCCGGGTGCTGACCGTGAGCATCCACGAGAGCCCGCTGGCGCTGTTCCCCGGCACCGGGTTCCCCGAGGAGACCGGTGGGGCCGGCGCCGAGGGCGGCGCGGTCAACATCGCCCTGCCGGCGGGCACCGGCGACGCCGGTTGGCTGCGCGCCTTCCACGCGGTCGTCCCGTCGGTGCTGCGGGCGTTCGCGCCACAGGTGTTGTTCACCCAGTGCGGTGCGGACAGCCACCGGTTGGACCCGCTGGCCGACCTGCGGCTCTCCGTCGACGGGCAACGGGCCAGCTACCTGGCCCTGCGGGCGCTGGCCGACGAACTCTGCGACGGCCGGTGGGTGGCCACCGGCGGCGGGGGTTACGCGCTGGTCGAGGTGGTCCCGCGGGCCTGGACGCACCTGCTGGCCGCGGTGACCGGCGAACCGCTCGACCCGGCCACCCTGACCCCGCCGGCGTGGCGGCGCCTCGCCGCCCAGCGACGCCCGGGCCGGGACGTACCGCTGCGGATGACCGACGACGCCGACATCGCTCACCGGCCGTGGGAGCCGGCCGGTGAGCCGGACGCCGTCGACCGCGCTGTCATGGCCACCCGCCGGGCGGTGTTTCCGCTGCACGGCCTGGACCCGCACGATCCCCGGGACTGAGCCGATGACCGGCACCCGTTCCGACCGCTCCGCCGACGTTCTGCTCTCCGACGGCACCACCGTCCATCTGCGACAGATCCGGCCGCAGGACGCCCCGGAGATCGTGGCGATGCACTCGCGCTTCTCCGAGCGCACCCGCTACCTGCGGTACTTCTCGCCGTACCCGAGGATTCCCGAACGCGACCTGCGCCGGTTCGTCAACGTCGACCACCGCGAGCGCGAGGCGTTCGTGGTGCTGGCCGGGGAACGCATCCTGGCCGTCGGCCGGTACGAGCGGCTCGGCCCGGACGCCCCCGACGCCGAGGTGGCGTTCGTGGTGGAGGACGCCCACCAGGGTCGGGGCATCGGCTCGGTGCTGTTGGAGCACCTGGCCGAGGCCGCCCGGGAGTCCGGCATCAGCCGTTTCGTGGCCGAGGTGCTGCCGGCGAACGGGGCGATGCTGCGGGTCTTCAGCGACTTCGGCTACCAGGTGCAACGCCAGTACGCCGACGGGGTCGTGCATCTGGCCTTCCCGATCGCACCCACCGAACGGTCCAGGGAGGTCCAGCAGAGCCGGGAGCACCGCACCGAGGCCCGGTCGATCGCCCGGCTGCTCACCCCGCGCGGCGTGGCCGTCTACGGCGCCAGCACCAGCGGTCAGGGCGTCGGCGCGGCGCTGCTCGGCCACCTGCGCGACGGCGGCTTCACCGGCACCGTGCACCCGGTCCACCCGACGGCGGCGCGGGTGGCCGGCCTGCCCGCGTACCCGACGGCCGCCCTGGCCGGCTCCCCGGTCGACCTGGCGCT
>DASVVF010000563.1:0-10912 GCA_036386695.1 Catenuloplanes sp.
CCTGGCGATGATGCTCAAGGCCGGCGTGCAGCCCGCCGAGTTGCGGGTCCGCCTCGGCGACCCGGCACTGGGCGAGGTCACCGGGGCCCGTGAGCCCAGCGGCGTGCCGGTGGTCATCGAGCCCGAGCCGGCCCGCCGCTCCGAGCGCCCCCGTGGCGACCGGCGGTTCGGCACGGACCGGGTGGCCGGTCCGCGTCGCTTCGACAGCGACCGTTCCGGATCCGGCACGGGTTCGGGCGACCGTGGCTTCGGCGCGCGCACCGCCGGCAGTGGCACCCGGGCCACCGGCGAGCACCGCTTCGGGGACCGCCCGGGCGGCTTCCGGCACGACGCACCGCGCGACGACCGGCGCCAGGGCACGGCGGAGCGCCGGTTCGGCGACCGCCGGCCGGCCCGCACGCACTGACGTAACACCACCCGCATCCCCGGTACGGCCACTGGCCGCACCGGGGATGCGGCGTTTCCGTGCGACGACAGGCCGACGGTCGCGCGTGCGTCGGCGGACGGTGCCGACTCCCCGGCTAGTCAGCTCCGTCCCGGGTTGCCAGGTCGACATCGGATCGGGCCGGGCCGCCGGACGCGACGCGCGGGCCGCTCTCCCGCCGCACCGCGACGAACGGCACGGCCGCCGCGACCGCGATCGCCAGCCACAACCGCGCGTTGCCGGTGATCTCGCCGCCCGGCAGGGTGGCGCCGACCGAGGTGACCGGCAACACCATCACGGCGAGCACGAACGCCGCCCACCCGACGACGGCCCGCCGCCCGACGCCGACCGCGACCACCGCCGCCAGCACCAACCACACCTGGTGATGGGTCCAGGAGACCGGCGAGAAGACCAGCCCGGCCGCTCCGACGATCACCGCGGCGGCCAACGGACGGTCGTTGCGCACCGCGCGCACCGCCCGCACCAGCGCCATGACCACGACCGCTCCGCCGACGAGGGCCACCAGTACGCTCCGCGCGCGGTCCGGCACGTCCCAGCGCAGCAGCGCGCCGTTGAGCGACTGGTTGCCGCCGGTGTGGATGTTGCCGACCCGGTTGACGTTCAACAGCTCGGTGAACCAGAACCGCACCGAGTCACCCGGCAGCACCAGCCACGCCGCCGCCGAGCAGCCCAGAAACGTGCCGGTCGCGGTCACCGCGGCCCGCCGCTGCCCGGAGAACCACAGGTACGGCACGAAGATCAGTGGGGTCAGCTTGACCGCCGCCGCCACCCCGGTCGCCACTCCGACGAACCGGTCCGGCACCAGCCGCAACGCGTCCACCAGGATCAACGCGATCAGGAACACGCTGATCTGCCCGAACCGCAGGTTGCTGGACAGCGGTGCGGACGCGAACAGCGCCAGCGCCAACCCGGCCGGCAGCCAGCGGTCGGCCGGGCCGCCGCGCAGCTCCGACCGGCGGACCACCGCCACGGCCAGCAGCGCGACGACGGCTATCGTGGCCGCGCTCCACGCCACCGCCACCACCTGGAACGGGACCAGCACCAGCGGGCTGAAGACCAGCCCCGCGAACGGCGGATAGGTGAACGGCGCACCGGTCGCCGCCGCCGCGAAGTCGTACAGGCTGCCGCCGTCGTGCAGCTGGCGCACGGAACCCAGGTAGACCTGCAGGTCGGAAAGCCGGTCGACGAACGGCCGGCGCAACCCGCCCCAGGCCTGCAACGAGGCGACACAGCCGGCGGCGACCCACAGCAGAACCGGCGCCCACCGCTCCCGGAGCCGCCGCCGCTGGGGTTGCTCGCGCATCGGGGTCCTCCTCCGGCGTCACCGCGGTCGCGTCCGGCTCGCAGGCTACCCGCCCCCGGCGAGCAGCCCACCGGCGACGCGTTACGGCCGGACGACGACCTGCCAGCCGTCGTGGTCGGTGTACCGGGTGTTCACCTTGGTGCTGGACGAAAAGCCCAGGTCGATGGTGGCCATGAAGTGCTGAACGTTGCCGTCGCCCTTGCGGTACCAACCGGGCGGCACGCAGCTCTGCGCGTTCGGCGAGCCGCCGTAGCGCAGGTTGAGGTCACCCGCGACCACCACCGGGACGGCCGTGCCGATCGTGGCCCGCAGCGCCGGAAGTTCCACCTCCATCAGCCGCCGACACTGCTGCAACGCGATCGTCCCCGAGGTCGAGGCCAGGTGGGTGGTGCACGCCGCGAAGCTGCCCGGGGCCGCCACACACAGCCAGACCCGCATCTCGTTGGAGGAGGTGTCCTGCTGCGGATAGCGTCCACTGAACACCTGGGTCGTCACGGTGCCCTGGGCGGCGCGGACCCGGCCGAGCACACCGATGCCGTACTCGTCGCCGTTGCGGCACCGGTAGGGGCGGCCGTCGCCGGCCCGTTCGGCGGCCGGGAGGAACTCCCAGAACGTGTGCTCGCCGGGGAAGTTGCGAGCCATCACCGGGTACAGGGCGGTGGCCACGTCGGCGCGGCACACCTCATTGAGCGTGACAACGTCCGGACGCTGGGCGGTGATGATTCCGGCCGCCTCACCCACCGACCGGCCCTGGTTGTACCGGGCGTAGCAGGACGCCAGACCGCTGTTGCACAGGTTGAGCTGCAGCGTCACGAACGGCACACCGGGCGGCAGGGCCGCCGCGACGGCGCCCGGGCGCACGCCGGGCAGCCCGCCGTCCGCGCCGGCCGGCGCCGCGCCGGGCAGGACGGCGACCAGGCCGACCGCCAGAACGGCCGCCATCCACCGCGGACACCTGCGCTTCATCAGAGGAGATCCTTGATCCCGCCCCAGGCGGTGCCGATCCGCACCCGGGGAGCCAGGGCCCGACCCCGCCCTGGGTAGAGGTAGAGCAGACCGTTCCATCTTCCGATCGCCACCAGATCGACGAAGCCGTCCCGGTCGAAGTCGCCGACGCCGGTGACGTTGCGCAGGCCCTGGAAACCCCGGGCGAGCAGCACCCGGGGACGCAGGGTGGCACCCCGTCCCGGGTACAGGTACAACGAGCCGGTGGACTGGTCCCGGGCGATCAGGTCGGCGTGGCCGTCGCGGTTGAAGTCGCCGACACCGGCGAGTTCGTTGCGGGCCTTCCAGCCGCGGCCCAGCACCTTGGCCGGACCCAGCCCGTTGCCCTTGCCGGGGTAGAGGTACAGAATCCCGTTGGTCTTCGACACCGCCACCAGGTCCGGTCGCCCGTCGCGGTTGAAGTCCCCGACCGCGGTCAGCTCCCGCATGTTCTTCCAGCCCTTGGCCAGCCTGACCCGGGCGCTCAGCCCGGTCGCCGTACCACGGTACAACCACAGCACCCCGGTGCCCCGCTCCAGGGCGATGACGTCCTCGAACCCGTCCCGGTTGAAGTCGCCGAGCCGGGTGACCTGGTCCATCGCCTTCCAGCCGCCGCCGAGGTAGGCGCGCGCACCGTGCCCGGAACCCGTGCCGGGGTACAGGTACAGCCCGCCGGCGGAATTGCGGGCCAGCACGTCGGCCCAACCGTTGCGGTCCAGGTCACCGAAGCGGGTGCCCGGGATCGGGGCGACGTCGAGGTAGTCGCTGTCAATGTTGATCGTGACGCCGCCGTGCGTTTCGAGGTGACCGCCGCGGAACTGCTTCATCCGCCGCTTCGGCAGCCACTCGCCGGCGGTCAGGCCCTTGTCCTGCACCGTGGCGACGCCGTCCCAGCGGGCGAAGTCGACGTAGTCGGGGCGTGGGTACGCCCCCTCCTGGTAGACGCTGACCTGGTGGGCGATGCCGGAGCCCATGCTGCTGTAGTACCCGGAGAGGTAGCTCAGTTCGTGCAGCCGGACGGTGTAGGCGCCCATGAATTTCAGCACCGCGGACCGACAACCCGCGTCGGCCGCCGGGTAGGACTCCATGTCGTAGATCAGGACGCTCTCCCGGGCCAGGCCCAGTGCCCGCGCCTGCGCCGCCGCGTCGTCCGCCGCCGCACGGCCCTGCGCCGCGGCCCGCGCCGGGTCGATCACCGCGCGCATCTTCAACTGGGTGCAGGGCGCCTGCGGGCCCACGTACAACGGCATCAGGTGCCAGCCGGCCGCCTGCTGGTTGCGCACCCACGACGCGGTGAGGTTGGGCTGCCGGCAGCCGCGGTTGACCCCGCCGATGTAGATCCCGACCGCCCGGTACGGCGAGGCCTTCCAGGCCTTCATCGCCTGCTCAGAGGGCGCGGTGCAGGCGTCGAAACCCAGCCCGGTGTACCGACCCGGCGACGGTGTCCCGGCCGGCGGCTGCGGCGGCCGGACGAACCCGGCGGCCCGGACGGTGGTCAGTGTGCCGGCGGTGCCCAGCGCGCTGGCGGACACGGTCGCCAGCGGGGTGAGCACACCGGCGCCGACCACGATCGCCACCGCCGCGGCGAGCCGGCGCCGGGAGCGGGACCGGGGCGGCCGGGGGCGGGCTCGCCGGAACCGGGGTGCATCCTCCACTGTGGGCAGCCTTTCGTCTCTCGGCCGGTCGTCCCCGTCCGGCACCGCGATGACAATAGGCGATCAACGGCTGCCGGACCTCCTCCGGTAGGACAGGAAAACCGGCGGGCATCCGGTTACGCCGGTAACGTCCTGAAGCATGCCGACCTTGCCCGCGTCACTTTTCTGGCAGCGACTGGATACCGCCGGCAGTGACCACGCCCTGATCGACGACCACGCCGGCCTGCACGCCAGCGGAACCGCACTGGCCGCCAGCCCGGTCCCCTACACCTGCCGGTACGAGATCCGCACGGACCCGTCGTGGACCACGGCACGTCTCGACGTCAGCACCGAGGGCGCCGGATGGCGGCGTACGCTGCGCCTGGAACTGGCCGCCGGCCGCTGGCGGGCGACCACCGCCGAGCACGGCGACCTGGACCGGGCCCTGGCGGCCGCCGGCCACGCCCGGGCCGGGCTGCCCGGAACCGAGGACGCCGACCAGCTGTTCGGGGCGTTCGACGTGGATGTGGCGGCGCTGCCGCTGTTCAACAGCCTGCCGATCCGGCGGCTGCGGCTCACCGGCGCCGAACCGGGGGTGGCGCACCGCCTCAACGTCGCGTACGTGCTGGTGCCCAGCCTGGAGGTGGTGCAGGCGGACCAGATCTACACCGGACTGGGGCCGGGGCGGGTCCGGTTCAGTTCGGAGTCCTTCAGCGCCGACCTGGACGTCGACCCGGCCGGTTACGTCACCCACTATCCGGGGCTGGCGTCGCGCCACTGACCGGTGAGCAGGAAATGTCGCACGACGTCGAGGTGCGGAGCCAGGTCGAGCCCCTGGGCGACCACCCAGTCGTCGGAGTAGTACGTGTCCACGTACCGCTCGCCGCCGTCACAGAGCAGGGTGACGACCGAGCCCCGCTGGCCGGCCGCGCGCATCCCGGCGAGCAGGCTGAAGGCCCCCCACAGGTTCGTACCGGTGGATCCGCCCACCCGGCGGCCGAGCACCGCGGTGGCGGCGCGCATCGCGGCCAGCGACCCCGCGTCGGGCACCCGGATCATCCGGTCGACCACGGCGGGCAGGAACGACGGCTCGACCCGGGGGCGCCCGATGCCCTCGATCCGGGAGCCGCGTCCGGTTTCCATCGTCCAGTCGCCCGCCTCCCACGCCGGGTAGAAGGCCGAGTTCTCCGGGTCGACGACACACACCTTGGTGCAGTGGCGCTGGTAGCGGGCGTACCGGCCGATGGTGGCGCTGGTGCCGCCGGTGCCCGCGCCGACCACGACCCAGGTGGGGATCGGATGCCGTTCCAGGGCCAGTTGGGCGTAGATCGACTCGGCGATGTTGTTGTTGCCGCGCCAGTCGGTGGCCCGCTCGGCGTAGGTGAACTGGTCCATGAAGTGCCCACCGAGATCCTCGGCGAGCCAGCGGGCCTCCACCACGACGGTGGCGGGGTCGTCAACGAGATGGCACTTGCCGCCGTGGAACTCGATCAGCGAGATCTTCTCCGGCGACGTCTTCGCCGGCATGACGGCGATGAACGGCAGGTGCAGCATCCGGGCGAAGTACGCCTCGGACACGGCGGTCGAGCCCGACGACGCCTCGACCACGGTGGTCCGCGGCCCGATCCAGCCGTTGCACAGGCCGTAGAGAAACAGCGAGCGCGCCAACCGGTGCTTCAGCGACCCGGTCGGGTGGACCGATTCGTCCTTCAGGTAGAGGTCGACGCCCCATTCCCGGGGTAGCGGGAAGGGCAGCAGGTGGGTGTCGGCGGACCGGTTCGCGTCCGCCTCCACCAGGGCCACCGCCTGGGTCACCCAGGCACGGTCCGCGTCACTGCACCGGTCGAGCTGCTCCATGGCTCCGACCGTAGCGCCGGCGCCGCGTCAGCGGGGCACCGGCTGGGGCCGGTTCTCCCACTTCGTCGACAGGGCGATCGCGGTGCGGGTGCTGGCCACCCCGGCGGTCCGGTTCAGCCGCACGATCAGCTGTTCCAGCTCCGCGATGGTGCCCACCCGCGCGGTCAGGGTGAAGGACTCCACCCCGGCCATGAAATAGCACGATTCGATCTCGGGCATGGCACGCAACGCTTCCAGCACGTCGTCGGTGTCACCGCCGGAATCCTGCACGATGCCGATCAGGGCGGTAACGCCCAGACCGATCGTTTCCGGTGCGACTTCGGCACGGTAGGCCCGGATCACCCCGGCCGATTCCAGCTTTCCGACGCGCTCGTGTACGGCCGGGGCGGAGAGGCCGACCTGGCGGGCGAGTTCGGCGTACGACAGTCGGGCGTTGCCGCGCAACAGCTCGACCAGTCTGAGGTCGGTGACGTCCACGTCCTGTAGAGCTTAATGTGGTCGATGAATCGCCTCATCCGCGGTGCCGGTACCGTCCGCGAATTATTCGTCATAGCGCGCGGAATCGTAGGTGCAACGGCTCAAGCTGCGCGTTTTCCTCGTTTGCCGGACACGGCACGTCGGCGGTTGCTCTAATGACCGTACGTCCCAATAGAGCGCCGGTACGGGCACGCTTAGTGAACAGGACCGCCGGAGCCACTGGTCGGCGCGAGGAGGGGGATCGTGGATACTGGAGACCGTCTGCTGACGCCGGGCGAGGTGGCCGCGCTGTTCCGCGTCGACCCCAAGACAGTCACGCGATGGGCGGCCGCCGGCCGCATCGGCAGCATCCGGACGCCCGGCGGACACCGCCGCTTCCGGGAATCAGAGGTACGCGCGCTCCTCGAGGGCGAAGGCGTCATCGAGGAGATCCGCGAAGACGACGCCGCCAACCGTCCCCGCTGACCGTTCCCCTCCCTGGGGGATGATCACGTGGTGGTGGGGCGGGGGGCGGACAGGGTGCCGGTCCAGCGGTGGAAGAGGGTGTGCTCGACGCCCAGGGCGTCGAGGACCTTGCCGGCCACGAAGTCGACGAGCTGCTGGGCGGTGGCGGTGGCACCGGCACCGTAGAAGCCGGGGCTGGCGGGCAGGACCACCGCGCCGGCGTCGTGCAGGGCGATCAGATGCTCCAGGTGGCTGCGGGTCACCGGGGTCTCCCGGGGGACCACGACCACCCGACGGCGCTCCTTGAGGTTGACCTCGGCGGCCCGTTGCAGTAGATCCTTGGACAACCCGATCGCGATCCCGGCGCAGGATGCCGTGCTGGCCGGCACCACCACCATCCCCCGGGCCGGATACGACCCGCTGCTCGGCCCGGCCGCCAGGTCGCCCGCCGACCAGTACGTCAGATCGGCCGTGGCGAGGTCGCGGGCCAACCAGCCGGCCAGGTCGTCCTTCCAGTGCCCGTCCCGGAACGGGGCGCCGGTCTCATCCAGAATGGTCAGTCGGGCGGCCCGGGACACCACCAGGTCCACCGGCTCACCGGCGTCGAGCAGGGCGCGCAGCACCGCCGCCGCGTAGGGCGTACCCGATGCTCCGGTGATCCCGACCACCCACGGCGCGCGCATGCCCCCAGCATGCCCGACGGCCGGCCCCCGACGCCGCCGGGCACCCCTGCCGCGCCGGGCCGGTCAGGGCCGCAGGCCCAACCGGAGCACCAGGTCCAGCAGGGCGAAGGCGAACAGGGCGATGCCCACGAACCCGTTCGCGGTGAAGAAGGCCCGGTTCACCTTGGACAGGTCGGCCGGCGTCACCACGACATGCTGGTAACCGAACGCCAACGCGGTCAGGGCCAGCCCGACCCACCACGGCCAGCCCAGGCCGATCAGCATCCCGAACCAGACGAACAGCACAAAGGTCAACACATGCGTCACCGTGGAAGCGTGCAGGGCGAACCGCAGCCCGTACCGCGCCGGCACCGACCGCACCCCGATCCGCCGGTCGACCTCGGCGTCCTGGCAGGCGTAGATCAGATCGAACCCGCCGATCCACAACCCCACCGCGACCCCGAGCACCCACGCCGGCCCGGAGCCGGCGAACGTGCCGGTCACCGCGAGCCAGGCGCCGACCGGGGCGACCGCCTGGGCCAGCGCCAGGATGGCGTGCGGGAAGTCGGTGAACCGCTTGCCGTACGGGTAGACCACCAGCGGCACCACCGCCAGCGGCGCCAGCACCAGGCAGAGCGGGTTGAGCGCGGCCGCGGCCGCGAACAGGAACACCAGCGACACCACCGCGCCGGTCCACGCCGCACGCACACTCACCGCCCCGGTGACCAGCTCCCGCCCGGCGGTACGCGGGTTCTGCGCGTCGACGTGCCGGTCGAGGATGCGGTTGGCGGCCATCGCGAAGGTCCGCCCGGCCACCATGGCGACGGTGATCAGCAGCAGGTCGATCCAGCGCACCTGAGCGCCGTACCGCTGCATCGCGGCCAGCGCCGCCAGGTAGGCGAACGGCAACGCGAACACCGAGTGCTCGAACGCCACCAGCTTCAGGAACGGGCGGACGCGACCGGGACGGGCGGCGACGGCGGTCATCAGATGCCGTACTCCTTCCAGCGCTTGTCGACCAGCGCGGAAACCTCGGGCGCCATCGTCATCTCCTCCGGCCAGCCCCGGTGGTAACCCTCGGTGGGCAGCTTGCGGGTGGCGTCCAGGCCGGCCTTGCCGCCCCAGAACTGTTGGTACGACGCGTGGTCGAGGTGGTCCACCGGCCCCTCGGTCAGCAACAGGTCGCGGGCGTAGTCGACGTTGCCGAAGGCCCGGAACGCCACCTCGCGGTAGTCGTGCACGTCGCAGTCGTCGTCGACCACCACGATCAGCTTCGACAGCGACAGCAGGTGCGCGCCCCAGACGGCGTTCATCACCTTCTGCGCGTGCTTCGGGTAGCGCTTGCGGATCGAGACGATCACACAGTTGTGGAACACCCCGGCGGCCGGCAGGTCGTAGTCCACGATGTCCGGGATCAGCAGCTTGAGCAGCGGCAGGAAGATCCGTTCGGTGGCCTTGCCGAGGCCGTGGTCCTCCTGCGGCGGCTTGGACGTGATGATCGAGTGGTAGACCGGGTCACGCTGCATCGTCATGGCCTCGATGTGCAGCACCGGGAACGGCTCGACCGGGGTGTAGAAGCCGGTGTGGTCGCCGAACGGGCCCTCCGGCAGCCGCTCGCCCGGCTCCAGGTAGCCCTCCAGCACGATCTGGGCGTGCGCCGGCACCTGCAACGGCACCGTCAGGCAGTCCACCATCTCCACCCGCTCACCGCGCAGGAACCCGGCGAACAGGTATTCGTCGATGTCGCCGGGCAGGGGGGCGGAGGCCGCGTACGACACCACCGGGTCGCAGCCGATCGCGATGGCGACCGGCAGCCGCTCGCCGCGCCGCTCGGCCACCGCGTGGTGCGCGGTGGAGTCCTTGTGGATCTGCCAGTGCATCCCGAGGGTGTTGTGGGAGTGCTGCTGCAGCCGGTAGAGGCCCAGGTTGCGCTTGCCGGACTCCGGATGCTTGGTGTGGGTCAGCCCGTAGTTGTGGAAGATGCCGCCGTCACCGGGCCAGACCTGCAGGCCGGGCAGCCGGTTCAGGTCGACGTCGGCGCCGCGCAGCACCACCTCCTGGCACGGTGCGCCCTTCACCTTCTTCGGCGGCACGCTCTTGAGCTGCAACACCTTGCCCAGCCCCTCGCGGATGCCGGACCAGCCGACCGGCAGTTCCGGCTTGACCAGGGCGCCGATCCGGTCGCCGATCTCGTTCATGTGGTCGACCCCGAGGGCCATCGCCATCCGCCGCTCGGTGCCGAACAGGTTGATCGCCACCGGCATGTCACCCCGGGTGGGCCGCTCGAACAGCAGGGCCGGCCCGCCGGCCCGCACGGTCCGGGTGACCACCTCGCTGATCTCCAGCGTGGGGTCCACCGGCACGCTGACCCGGCGCAGCTCACCGGCGCGTTCCAGCGCGGAGAGGAAGTCCTTGAGATCGGGGTACGGGAAGCCACGAGCCGCCATGGGCACCAGTCTGTCGCACCGGTGGAACACCGGCCCAGGCGCGGGTCCGACCAAGGACGAACCTCACTGTCCGGGCCGCGCCCGGCTCAGTCCACGTCGGCGTACGAGTGCAGCCCTTCGAAGAACAGGTTGACGCCGAACAGGTTCATCAGCATGGTCGCGAAGCCGAGGATCGCCAGCCAGGTCGCGGTGCCGCGGCGCACGC
Source organism: Catenuloplanes sp. (assembly GCA_036386695.1). Classification (GTDB taxonomy): domain Bacteria; phylum Actinomycetota; class Actinomycetes; order Mycobacteriales; family Micromonosporaceae; genus DASVVF01. Next base: position 10,459 of record DASVVF010000563.1, read on the forward strand.
TCGGGGTGGCCCGGGCGTGCAGGTAACCGGCGTAGACCACCCAGGAGATGAACGCCCAGATCTCCTTGGGGTCCCAGCCCCAGTAGCGCCCCCAGGACGCCTCGGCCCAGATCGGCCCGGCGATCAGCGCACCGAAGGTCCAGATCGGGAAGGCGAACGCGTGCAGCCGGAAGGTCAGCCGCTCCAGCACGTCGGCGGCCGGCACCCGCCGCCCCAGCGTGTACGGGAAGCTGCGCCGGCCCTCGTCGTAACCGGTCCGGGCCAGGTACAACACCGCCGGAACGAAGGCCAGCAGGAAGATCCCCGAGGACAGCGCGGCCGCTGAGACATGCACCACGAACCAGTACGAGTCCAGCGCCGGCACGAGCGGCCCCGCCGGTACATAGGTGACCATGCCGGCGACGCCGAGCAGGAGGACCAGCACCAGCGCGACGAACAGGCCCAGGTGTCGGAC
>DASVVF010000564.1:0-7059 GCA_036386695.1 Catenuloplanes sp.
CTACCAGCTGGACACGACCGGGAGCGCGGTCGTGAGGCGAACCGTATTCGTCCAGATCGCCGGGACCCGGCACAAGGGATGACTACGCGTCTTCGCATTCGCACCGCACGGCAGTGCCGCGCCCGGCCGCTGTGACGCCCCGCACCTTCGTCCGATCGGCGGAATCGGTCCGTACCGCGGGCAATTGCCGTAGATGACAGGCACGTCAGGTGCCGCACGCGCGAACCCCACCGGAAGAAGGCTCCCCCGATGACCGTGACCAGCGAACGTGTCGAGGTGGCGACGACCCCGGCGACCCCCGGCGAGGCGATGGGCGCAGGGCAGCGGCTCCAGCTGGTGCTGGTGCTCGGTGCGCTGATCGCCCTCGGCCCGCTGACCATCGACATGTACCTGCCGGCACTGCCCTCGATGACCGCCGACCTGTCCACCACCGCGGCCGCCGCGCAGCTGACCCTCACCGGCACCCTGATCGGCCTCGGGTTCGGGCAGTTGTTCATCGGCCCGATCTCCGACGCGGTCGGGCGGCGGGTGCCGCTGCTGGTGGGTGCCGCGGTGCACATCGCGGCCTCGCTGCTCTGCGCGTTTGCGCCGAACCTGGCGGTGCTGGGCACCCTGCGGGTGCTGCAGGGCCTGGGCGCCGCGGCGGCCGCCGTGGTCGCGATGGCGATCGTGCGTGACCTGTTCGACGGCCTGGCGGCGGCGAAGCTGTTCTCCCGGCTGATGCTGGTGATGGGGGTCGCCCCGGTGCTGGCGCCGACCCTGGGCGGCGAGCTGCTGCGCTGGACCGACTGGCGGGGCGTGTTCGTGGCCCTGGCGGTCCTCGGCGTACTGATCATGACTGGCGCCGCGTTCGGGCTGCGCGAGACCCTGCCGGTCGAGCGCCGCCGCAGCGGCGGCGTGCGCGGCACCCTGCGGATGTACGGCTGGCTGCTGCGCGACCGCTCGTTCGTCGGCCTGGTGCTGGTGGCCGGCCTGACCATGGCGGCGCTGTTCGCGTACGTCGCCGGTTCGTCGTTCGTCTTCCAGGGCCAGTACGGGTTGGACGAGCAGCAGTTCGGGCTGGCCTTCGGCGCCGGCGCGGTGGCGCTGATCGGCGCCACCCAGTTCAACGTACGGCTGCTGCGCCGCTACAGCCCCGGGCAGATCCTCATCGGTTCGCTCGTGCTCGGCTCGGTCGCGGGGCTGGCGCTGCTGGCGAACGCGGTCACCGGCTTCGGCGGCCTGGCCGGCCTGCTGGCCCCGCTGTGGGTGGTGTTCGTCGGCGCCGGGCTGTCCTTCCCCAACGCGCCGGCACTGGCCCTGTCCCGGCACGGTGCGGCGGCCGGGACGGCGGCCGCGCTGCTCGGCGCCGTGCAGTTCGGCATCGGCGCGCTGGCCGCGCCGCTGGTCGGGGTGCTGGGCACCGCCAGCGTGGGGATGGCGATCGTGGTCGCCGGCGGGATGATCGGGGCGCTGAGCGTACTGCTCCTGGTGGTGCGGCCGTGGCGGCTGGCGGTGGCCATGCCGGGACGAGCAGGATAGGACCATGCAGCAGCTTCACCCCAACGCCCAAGCGGTGCAGGACGCGCTGGACAACGCCGGCGCCCGCACCCTCACCGGCGAACCGGCCCGGGTCGTGGTGCTCCCCGAGGCGGTGCACACCGCCGCCGCGGCGGCGGCCGCGCTGGGCATCGAGGTCGGCCAGATCGCCAACTCGCTGATCTTCGACGCCGACGGGGAGCCGCTGCTGGTCCTCACCTCCGGCGCGCACCGGGTCGACACCGGCAAGCTCGCCGCCGGTATCGGGGTGGCCCGGTTGCGCCGGGCCACCCCCGAGTTCGTCCGGGCGCACACCGGTCAGCCGATCGGCGGAGTCGCCCCGCTCGGACACCCCAAGCCGGTGCGCACCCTGCTCGACACGGCCCTGGCCGGGTACGACGTGATCTGGGCGGCGGGCGGCATACCCCAGGCGGTCTTTCCCACCAGCTACGCCGAACTACTGCGGATCACCGCCGCCACCCCCGCCGACGTGGCGTGAGCGAGCGAAGCGAGCGAACCAGACAGCTCAGCAGCGCCGGTCACGGCACCGCGGAGCGAAGCGAGGCGGTGCCGTGACCGAGCGCAGCGGCCCGCGTACCACGTTGCATGTGTGGCGGGTTCCCCGTCGGGCGCTGCCGACCGCGCTGTGGCGGATGGCCACCGACCCCCGGCGGCTACGGGCACTGCCCGGGGTGCGTTTCGCCCGGATGTTGGGCACCGGTACCGGCACCGGCTTCGGACCGGGCGACGCGGACCTGACCCGGTACGCGGCGTTGGTGGTCTGGGACGGTCCCGGCCCGGCCGCGCGATCGTCCATGGTGGGCCACGGCTGGGACCGACTGGCCACCGCCGGGGTGCGCCTGGACCTGGAACCGATGTCGAGCCGGGGTCGCTGGTCGGGCGTCGAACCGTTCGGTACGCCGGCCCGCACGAGCACCGACGGTCCGGTGCTGGCGTTGACCCGGGCCCGGCTGCGGCCCCGGCGGGCGGTGACGTTCTGGCGGGCCGTGCCGCCGGTGGCCGCCGCGTTGGCGGGCGCACCGGGGCTGTTGGCCCGCTTCGGCATCGGCGAGGCACCGGTCGGGTGGCAGGGCACCGTCAGTGTGTGGCGCAATGCGACGGACCTCATCGAGTTCGCGTACCGTCACCCCGAGCATCGTCGGGTGATTGCCCGGACGCCCACCGCCGGCTGGTACGCCGAGGAGCTGTTCGCCCGGTTCGCGGTACGCGACGTCGTCGGTGACCGCGCCGTGCTCGGTTGGGTCGAGGGGAGGGACGGCCGCGGATGAGGCTGGTGGCGTGGAAGTCGGACGACCTGGCCCGCCGGTTGGGTGACGTGGTCGCCGTGTACGGGGAGGCGATGGGTTACCACGCCGAGCTGCTGGCGGCCCGCCGTGGATACATCGCCGGGCACCTGCGCCGTCCCGGTTTCCGGGCGGTGGCCACCCTCGGCACCGACGGGCAGCTGGCCGGGTTCGGCTACGGCTACACGTCGGCCAACGGGCAGTGGTGGCACGACCAGGTACGCGGTGCGCTCAGCGACACCGACCGCAAGCTGTGGCTGACCGACTGCTTCGAGGTGGTCGAGCTGCACGTCCGACCGCCGGCGCAGGGACACGGGATCGGCGCCCGGCAGCTACGGGCGCTGCTGAGCATGGCCGGCGGCGGGACGACGCTGCTGTCGACGCCCGAGGCCGACGAGCAGCGGTCCCGGGCCTGGCGCCTCTACCGGCGGTTCGACTTCGTGGACGTGCTGCGGCACTTCTACTTTCCCGGCGACGACCGCGCCTTCGCCGTTCTGGGCCGGGAGCTGCCGCTGGAGCCCGTGCCGGAATGAGCCCGCTGCGGCGCGGAGCGCCCTGGCTGCTGCTGGCCGTGCTGGTGCTCGCGCAGATCGGCTACCCGCTCACGGCGGGCGCCGACCGGGCCCGGCTCACCGTGCTGACCGTCGTGCTCGGGTACCTGCTGTCGGTCGGCCATGCCCTGCTCACCCGGGGTGTCCGGGTGGCCGCCGCGCTGGTGGTGGTCACCACCGGCGGCGGGCTGGCCGTCGAGGCGCTGGGGTTGGCGACCGGCTTCCCGTTCGGCGGGTACGACTACTCCGGTCAGCTCGGCCCGAAGCTGCTCGGCGTGCCGCTGGTGATCCCGCTGGCCTGGACGTGGATGGCCTGGCCGGCGTGGCTGGCCGGGGTGCGGTTGGCCCGCCGGCGGGCTGTCCGGGTGGTGCTGGCCGGGGTGGGGTTGGCCGCCTGGGACCTGTTTCTCGACCCGCAGATGGTCGGTGAGGGGTACTGGACCTGGGTCGACCCGGTCCCGGCGCTGCCCGGCGTGCCCAGCGTCCCGGTCGGCAACTACCTGGGGTGGCTGGTGGTGGCGCTGGCCATGATGACCGTGCTGGCCGCCGCCACCGGCCGGAGCCCCACCGCTTCACCGGGTCCCGCCGGTGGCACGGCGGACGACCGGCCGATGTACGCCCTGTACCTGTGGACGTACGCGTCGTCGATCCTGGCCCATGCCGTGTTCCTCGACCTACCCGCCTCGGCGGTGTGGGGTGGGCTCGCCATGGCGGTCGTCGCGGTACCGCTGGCCGTGGCGCTGATCCGCGCCCCGCGCCGGGCGCCCGGCCTGACCCGGCGCCGACCGTGAACTCCGGATCGGCCCTGGCCTGGGCGGTGACAGCAGCGGTGGCGGCGTTGACCGGACACACAGTGCTCAACGCGATCCTGTTGCGTCGACCGACCCCCGGCCGCCGCCCGGCCCCCGGCGCCTCCTCCGACAGTGGACCCACGGCCGGGACCGACAGCGGACCGGCGGTGGAGCCGGTGGCGGTGCTGTTGCCGGTGCGCGACGAGGCCGCCCGGGTCGGGCCGTGCCTGCGGGCGCTGCTGGCCCAGGACGGCGTACCACGGCTGGAGATCCTGGTGCTCGACGACGGCTCCACCGACGGCACCGCCGAGGTGGTGCGGGCGACGGCCGCCGGTGACCCCCGGGTGCGGTTGCTCACCGGGGCGCGACTGCCGGCCGGCTGGCTGGGCAAGCCGCACGCCTGCCACCAACTCGCCGCGGCGGCCCGCCCCGACGCGGCGGTGCTGATCTTCGTCGACGCGGACGTGGTGCTCGCCCGGCACGCCGTGGCGGCGACCGTGCGGTTGCTGCGCTCGGCCGGAGCGGATCTGCTGTCGCCGTACCCTCGGATCGTGGCCGGCGGCGCGGGTGAGCGGCTGGTGCAGCCGCTGCTGCAATGGTCGTGGTTGACGTTCCTGCCGCTGCGCGCGATGGAGCGCAGCTCGCGGCCGTCGCTGGCCGCCGCGGGCGGGCAGTTGCTCGCCGTCGACCGGGCCGGCTACCGGCGGGCCGGGGGCCACGCCGCCGTCCGGGACCGGGTGCTGGAGGACGTCGAGCTGGCCCGGGCGGTCAAGCGGGCCGGTGGCCGGATCGCCCTGGCCGACGGGTCCGGGCTGGCCAGCTGCCGGATGTACACCTCCTGGCGGGACCTGGTCGACGGCTACACCAAGTCGCTGTGGGCGTCGTTCGGCTCGCCGGTCGGCGCCGGCGCCGTCGTGCTGCTGGTGCTGCTGCTGTACGCGGCGCCGCCGGTGATCGCGCTGGTCGCCACCGTGGCGGGGAACCCGGTGGTGGCCGGGGCGGGGGTCTCGGCGTACCTGCTCGGGGTCGCCGGGCGGGTGGTCAGCGCCCGGGCGACCGGCGGTCGGGCCTGGCCCGACGCGCTCGCGCACCCGGTGTCGGTGCTGCTTTTCGGGTGGCTGGTGACGCGCTCCTACCAGCTGCGCGGCCAGCGGCGGCTGAGCTGGCGGGGGCGCCCGGTGGAGCCGGCCGGGGCGGCTGGCGTCGGGGAGGGGGACCGATGAGCCGGATCGTGGTGGTGGGCGCGGGCGTCGGCGGACTCACCGCGGCCGGGCGGCTGGCCGCCGCCGGCCACCAGGTCAGCGTGTACGAGCAGGCCGACGTGGTCGGTGGGAAACTGGGGCGGTTCACCCGCGACGGTTTCACCTTCGACACCGGGCCGAGCCTGTTCACGCTGCCGCAGGTCTTCGACGACCTGGGCCTGGACCCGGTGCCGCTGGACCCGGTCGTCCGGCACGTCTTCCCGGACGGGTCCACACTGGACTCGTCCAGCGATCCGTCGGTCTTCGAGGCCCGGATAGCCCACGCCTTCGGAGCCGACGCGGCCGCCGACTGGCAGCGGTTGTGGCGCCGGGCCGGTCGGGTGTGGGACGCCTCCTGGCGCGACATCCTCCGTACCCCGCTGGACTCCCCGCTGTCCCTGGCGGGCCTGGCGTGGCGCCTCGGCGACCTCGCCGCCATCGCCCCCGGGCGCAGCCTGCGCGGCCTGGGGCGCCGGCACCTGCGCGACCCCCGGCTGCGGATGCTGCTCGACCGCTACGCCACCTACACCGGCACCGACCCGCGCCGGGCGCCGGCGGCGCTGGTCGCCGTGCCGTATGCCGAGTTGGCTTTCGGCGGCTGGTACCTGCCCGGCGGGTTGGGCACCCTCGCCGACGCGCTGCTGGCCCGCTGCACCGCGCTGGGCGTGCCGGTGCGCACCGGCTGCGCGGTGACCGGTATCGACGCCGTCGGCGGCCGGGTGCACGGGGTACGCCTCGCCGACGGCACCCGGGTGCCGGCCGACGTGGTGGTGGCCAATGTGGACGCACTGAGCCTGTACCGCGACCTGTTGCCGACCCCGCGCCGGCTGGCCCGGCTCGCCGACCGGAGCCTGGCCGGGTTCGTGCTGCTGCTGGGGGTGCGCGGCCGGTCCGGGTCGGCACACCACACGGTCTTCTTCCCCGGCGACTACGACGCCGAGTTCGACGCGGTGTTCGGCGACCCGGGGCGGGGGGTCCCGGCCCGGCCGACGGCCGACCCGACCGTCTTCGTCACCGTGGCCGACGATCCGGCTGTCCGGCCGGCCGGGCACGAGGCGTGGTTCGTGCTGGTCAACGCCCCCCGCCACGGCCGGGCCCTGGCGGCGGTCGACTGGCGTCGACCCGGGCTCGCCGACGCGTACGCCGACCGGGTCCTCGACGTGCTGGCCGCGCGCGGCGTGGACGTCCGCGACCGGGTGGTGTTCCGGGAGGTGCGCACCCCGGCGGACCTGGCCGACGCGACGGCCACCCCCGGCGGGGCGATCTACGGCACGGCCGGCGGGCTGCTGCGGCCACCGAACCGCGGCCCGGTCGACGGGCTGTTCCTGGTGGGCGGCTCGACGCACCCCGGCGGCGGCCTGCCGATGGTGACCCTGTCCGCGCAGATCGTCGCCGACCGCATCGGCCCCGCCTGAGCGGCCCCGTCCCAGCGCGGCTGTCGGTTCAGCGCAGCGCGCGGTGCACGGCGACGGCCAGCTGACCCACACCGACCAGGGCGAACAGCAGCCAGACCACGGCGGCGACGGTGATCGTGCCGGCGACCCACTCGGTGCGCACCAGTCCCGCGGCACCGGCCAGCAGCAGTCCGACCAGCGCCACGGACACCCGGGTCGGCCGCTCACCGACCGTCACCACGCCGATCTCCTCCATGCCT
>DASVVF010000565.1:0-1836 GCA_036386695.1 Catenuloplanes sp.
CCAGCGGCACGGCTTCGGCGACCCGGTGTTCGACCAGCACCAGGGTGGTGTCGCGGTCGACGGCGCGGCGCAGCGCCGCGCGGACCAGCTCGGCGCCGTCCGGGTCCAGGTTGGCGGTGGGCTCGTCGAGCAGCAGCAGACCCGGTCGCATCGCCAGGACGCCGGCCAGCGCCAGGCGTTGCTGCTGCCCGCCGGACCGGGCGCCGGTGGGGCGGTCCCGCCCGTACGGGAAGCCGACCCGGTGCAGTGCGTCGTCGACCCGGGGCCAGATGTCCTCGACCGGAACCCCGCGGTTCTCCAGGCCGAACGCGACGTCGTCGCCGCTGCGGGCCATGACGAGTTGGGTCTGCGGGTCCTGGAAGACGAACCCGACCCGTTCCCGGGCCTTGCGCGGATCCAGCCCGTCGACCTCGATACCGCCCTCGCTCTGCCCGGAGTCGTCCGGCAGCAGGCCGGCGATCGCGGCCAGCAGGGTGCTCTTGCCCGCACCGGACCCGCCGAGCAGCAGCACCCGTTCACCGGCGGCGATGTGCAGGTCGACCTGGCGTACCGCCCAGGCCCGCCGACCGGCGTGGCGCCACCCGAAGCCGCGCAGCGCGATGTCACCCATGTCGGCACCGCCGGTCCGCCCCGGCGGGCAGGGGACCGGCGGCGGCGGGCCCGGCCCCGCCGGCCGCCGGTTCCCTGGTCGTCACGGTGGTGCGGTTCAGACCAGCGCGCGGTCGCGGCCGGCGGCGAAGCGGTCCAGCACGCCGGTCTGGGCCAGGGCCCGGGTCAGCAGCACGCCGCCGACACCGGCGATGACCAACGCGCTCAGCGTCGTGATGGCGATGTACGGCAGCCGGAAGGTGCCCCAGGCGGTGCCCGGGTACCAGACGAAGACGTCGTACAGGGCGGCGGTCAGGCCGGCCAGGGCGCCGGCGAGCACGGCCACCGGCAGCCGGTAGACCCGGTAGCCGAACACGGCGAAGGCGAGCTCCGCGGCGGCGGCCTCAAGTGGGCCCTGCACGACCAGGGTCCAGCCCCAGCTGGTGCCCAGCGCGACCGAGACCAGGGCGGCCACGGTCAGGGTGAACAGCGCGGCGCCGGGCTTGCGGATGACCAGGGCGCCGAGCACCGCGGGCACCAGCCAGACGCCGTAGAGCACGGCCCGCCCGGGCAGCGGGATGGCCTCGGCCGGCCCGTTGTACAGCAGGCCCCAGGCCCAGAAGATGACGCCGAAGGCGACGGCGATCACCGAGGCGACGACGATGTCGACGGTGCGCCAACGATTGTTGTTGTTCATGGTTGCTCCCAGTCCGGACAGCGAACCAGGCAAGACGCACGCCATGCCCCCGAGGTGGTACGGACATGGCGCGGCTGGAGAATCGACCGAACTCCCTGCGCTGGCATTACCCAGATCAGGTTCGAGGGTCTGCGGTGTTACCCGCACTCTCAGCGCTGTGCGCTCCCCTGTCGGATGTGTAGTTGTGCCGCAGACGCTAGCACCGGTCGATCGGAACCGACACCGGGACCGCCCGGTCGCGCCACCCGCGTGGTGATCGATATCGCCGCGTTACCCTAGGGACCGCGTCCCGGCGCACCCGCCGCCACGAAACCCGGCGCATCCGCCGCCACGAACCCGGCGGCCGCGCCACCGGGGCGATCCGCGCCACCCGGGGCCCCGCGTTACCCGGGGCCCCGCGCCACTCCGAGGGAAGGAACCGCTCGCCGTGACCGCTGCCGACCGTGCCACCGGGCGGCACACCCGGCTCGACGAGGGGATCGACTGGACCATCCCCGCCCGGCCCGAACCGGGCGCACCGGGATCCGGCGGACCGGGATCCGGCGGACCGG
>DASVVF010000566.1:0-1744 GCA_036386695.1 Catenuloplanes sp.
GTTGGGCGCCAACGACGTGGTGACCGTTGACGGACGGTGCCGTGTGGGCGTTCGACGCGGCAGGTGGGCTGGCCTGCGCGGGGGTGCTGAACGAGGCGGCGGTGGCCTGTGCGGCGGTGGCGAGCAGCCCACCGGTGATCATCGCCACGAGGAACGCCGCCAGCCCGCGTGCGGGTGCAAGCGCCCGCGGTTGGGGCAGCCGGACTCCGGCGAGGGCGGCGGCGAACTCGGTGATGACCGACCAGGCGAACGACGCCCACGCGATCCAGAGCATTCCGGTGAGGATGGCGCCGAGCATCTCGTCGGTCAGGGGTGAGGTAAGGACGGTGCCGAGCTGCTGCCAGGTGGGGATCCGCTCGGGCAGCGGCTGGTCGAGGTAGTGCAGCAGGCCGTAGGGGACACCGGCGAGCAGCAGCGCCAGCACCACGACGCCGGTGAGGCGGCGGGCGGCGGATGTGAGCATCGCGAGCACGGTGGCAACTCCCTACCGGGTGAGAAGGGGTGGGTCAGGTGGCGTCGGTGATGCCGGTCGCCGGGGCGGCGGTGGCGGTGGCCGACACCGGGATACTGGTGATCCCGGTGAGGTGCAGCAGTTGGGTACGGCGGGCGGTGCGGACGGTGACGGTCACGGTGGCCGGTGACGCCGACGCGGTGCCGCTGATGCCGGCCTGGGCGATGAACGTGCGGGCGGCGGTGGCCGCGGCGTCCGGGTCGAGTCGCACCACCCCGGTGGAGCGGTAGGTGGCGAGGTCGACCTGGCGGGCGCCGGCGCGGGCGGCGCCCTGGGCGATGTCGAAGAGGCGGACCTTGTCGGCCATGGCCATGCCCTGGTCGAACACGAGGCCGGCGAGGATGATGATGATCAGCGTGGCGACGATGGTCCACGGGGTGATCTGCCCGCGGTCGTCGCGGCGGAGCCTGCGCACCACGGCGCGCAACCGCTCGCGACTGGTCGGTGGCGTCATGGCTGACCTCGGTAAGTGTCGATGGGCTGGCGGGACGTGCCGGTGATGTCGACCGTGCCGGGCAGGCCGAGGCCGAACAGGTCCTGCAGCCCGACGGTGCACCGCACGGTCACGGCGACCTGCCCACCGGGTGCCATGGCCGCGGCGTCGACGCTCACGGTGTGGGGTCGGCAGGTGATGCGGCGCCCGGACAAGGTGGCGGAGGCGGCGTCGTTGCCGCCGGCCACCGCCCCGGCCGGGGTGTAGGCCAGGGAGGCCTGCCGGGCGGCCGCGGCGGCGGCGGAGTTGACGTCGATGGACGCGGATACCAGGCGCAGGCAGGCCACCACGGCGAGCGCGGCGAGGATCATCAGCGGCACGTAGCCGAGGGCCATCTCGGTGCTCACTGAGCCGCGGTCGCCGCGCAGGCGGCGCCGCCACCGGCTGGGCCGGCGGCGGCACCGCCTGACGGACGAGGCGGCGCTCATGTCGTCACCGTCCTCGTCGTGCCGCCCACGGGGGAACAGGCGGCAGGCATGGCGCCGAGCGTGAAGGTCTGTGCCAGGGCCGCGGGTCGGAACCGTTCCGTGGGCGCGGAGACCGTGGTGGACACCCGCAGGTGCAGGAACGGCACGACGGGTGGCACGGTTGCCCGAATACTCACGGTGGCGGTGTCGACGGTGCGGGTCGCTGAGATCTGCGGGTCGTTGACGATGCCGCCGGCGACCTGGGCGAGGATCGTGGTGGCGTCGGCCTGACCGGCGGCGGCGGTGCCGCCCTGGATGCGGGTGGTCTGCAGG
>DASVVF010000567.1:0-4860 GCA_036386695.1 Catenuloplanes sp.
ACCCACGACACCAAGCGCGCCGAGGACGTCCGGGCGCGGCTGGCCGCCCTGTCGGAGCTGCCCGGCGACTGGGCCGCCGCCGTGGAACGCTGGCACCGGCTCGCGCCGCTGGCCGACCCCGCCCTGGCGCACCTGGTGTGGCAGGCCGCGGTGGGCGCCTGGCCGATCGAGCGCGAACGGTTGGCCGGGTACGCCGAGAAGGCGGCCCGCGAGGCGTCGGTGTCGACCAGTTGGACGGAGCCGTCGAAGGAGTTCGAGACCGCGCTGCGGGCCCTCGTCGACCGGATCTACGACGACCCGGAACTACACGCCGACCTGGCCGCCTTCGCCGCGGCGCTGGACGGGCCCGGGTGGTCCAACGGGCTGGGGCAGAAGCTGGTCCAGCTGGCGATGCCCGGGGTGCCGGACGTCTACCAGGGCGCGGAGCTGTGGGACACCTCGCTCGTGGACCCGGACAACCGCCGCCCGGTCGACTTCGCCCGGCGCCGGGAGCTGCTGGCCCGCCTCGACGACGGCTGGCAGCCGCCGGTCGACGCCTCCGGTGCGGCCAAGCTGCTGGTCGTCAGCCGGGTGTTGCGGCTGCGTCGGGACCGCCCGGAGCTGTTCGGCGACTACCGGCCGGTGCGGGCCGACGGAGCGGCCGCCGAGCACCTGTTCGCGTTCGACCGCGGCGGTGTGGTCGCGGTCTGCACCCGGCTGCCGATCGAATTGGCAGACCGTGGTGGCTGGCGCGACACCTCGTTGTCACTTCCCGGCCAGGCCTGGCTGGATCAATTGACCGGTCGGCGGTTCACCGCATCCCGGTTGACGGTTTCCGAGCTTCTCGACCCCTATCCCGTCGCATTGTTGGTGAGTGAATGACTCAATTCACGGTGTGGGCCCCGGAGCAGCGGGTGAGCCTGCGACTTGCCGAAGAGGACCACGCCATGCGGCGTCGGGACGACGGCTGGTGGCACCTTGAGGTGCCCGACGCCGGTCCGGGAACCGATTATGCCTTCTCCCTTGACGGGCATGACTCGCCGCTTCCCGACCCGCGTTCGCTGTGGCAGCCTGAAGGGGTGCACGGATCGAGCCGGGTCTATGATCACGCGGCTTTCCAGTGGACCGACGACGGCTGGACCGGCCGTCAGCTCCCCGGGTCGGTTCTCTATGAGCTGCACATCGGCACCTTCACCGACGAGGGTACTTTCGACGCCGCTATCGAGCGCCTCGACCACCTGGTGGAACTCGGCATCGACCTGGTCGAGCTGCTGCCGGTCAACTCCTTCAACGGCGAGCACAACTGGGGCTACGACGGGGTCTGCTGGTACGCCCCGCACGAGACCTACGGCGGCCCCGACGGTTTGAAGCGCTTCGTCGACGCCTGCCACCGGCGCGGCCTCGGGGTGGTCCTCGACGTGGTGTACAACCACTTCGGCCCCTCCGGGGCGTACGCGCCGATGTTCGGGCCGTACCTCACCGACGGGGGCAGCACCCCGTGGGGCAGCTCGGTCAACCTGGACGGCCCGCACTCCGGCGAGGTGCGCCGCTACATCATCGACAACGTGCTGATGTGGCTGCGTGACTACCACGTCGACGGGCTGCGCCTGGACGCCGTGCACGCCCTGGTCGACCACAGCGCCGTACACCTGCTGGAGGAGATGGCCGGTGAGGTGGAGGCCCTCTCCACCCATCTCAACCGGCCGCTGTCGCTGATCGCCGAGTCCGACCTCAACGACCCGCGCCTGATAACGCCGCGCGAGGCCGGCGGCGACGGGCTGCACGGGCAGTGGGACGACGACGTGCACCACGCCCTGCACACCCTGCTGACCGGGGAACGGCAGGGCTACTACGCCGACTTCGGGTCACTGGAGTGCCTGGAGGCGGTCCTCACCGGGGCCTTCTTCCACGCCGGCACCTGGTCGAGCTTCCGCCAGCGGCGGCACGGGCGCGCCGTGGACCGGGCCCGGACGCCCGGCCACCGCTTCGTGGCGTACCTGCAGAACCACGACCAGATCGGCAACCGCGCCACCGGCGACCGGATCTCGGCCAGCCTGTCGCCCGGCCTGCTGCGGGTCGGCGCGACCATGCTGCTCACCTCCCCGTTCACCCCCATGCTGTTCATGGGTGAGGAGTGGGCCACCAGCGCGCCGTGGCAGTACTTTACCAGCCACCCGGAGCCGGAGTTGGCCGCCGCGGTGGCCAACGGACGCCGCCGGGAGTTCGCCTCGCACGGCTGGGCGGCCGACGACGTGCCCGACCCGCAGGACCCGGCCACCTTCCAGCGTTCGAAGCTGGACTGGGCGGAGCGGGACAAGCCGGGTCACCGGGACATGTACGAGCTGTACCGCAGGCTGATCGCCCTGCGCCGGACCTGGCCCGACCTGTCCGACCCCCGGCTCGACCGGGTCACGGTCTGGCACGGCCACCAGTTCCTGGTGATGCGGCGCGGCGACTGCGCGGTGGCCGTCAACCTCGCCCCGACCGCCCAGCGGGTCAGCCTGCGGGCGGTGCCGCACGCCGTGCTGCTGGCCACCGAGCCCGGCACCGCGCTGATGCGCGACGTGGTCGAACTGCCCGCCGAGTCCGCCGTGGTCGTCGCCTACCGCTGATCATCACCCGACCGCCGGGCTCATCCGGGGCGCCCGGGGGTGGCTCAGCGTCGGGGTGGCTCAGCGCGGGGCGGTGGCGGTCTCCAGCACCGACGGGCCGGCGCTGGTCGGCTCGGCGCCGCGCCAGCGCTGCGAGAACCGGTAGGTCGTCCCGCGCAGCGCCTGCACCACCCCGACCGGGCGCAGCCCGGGGGTCTGGTTGCGGGTCGGGTCGAACGCCAGGGCGGCGTTCACCGGCGCCGGCAGCGGCGCGCCGAAGGTCAGCCGCCCGAACGGGTGCCACGCCCCGCGCGCGGTAGCGGCCGCGAGCAGGAACCGGGCGCCGTCGTCGACCGCCGCCGCGGCGACCCGGTCGAGGGTCGCGCCCAGCGGCGTGGAGGTCGGGTCCGGCAGCGCCGCCAGGTACAACCGGCCCCGCGCTCCGGGGGCGTCGGTCCGGTACGACAGCAGGGAGCCGTAGAACGCCGCGAACGTGCGCCGTGGTAACGGCAGGTGACGGACCACCGGAAGCGGCCCGGTGGTCGACAACAGCAGGTCGAACGGTCCGCCCTCGGGCCGGTGCAGGCGGATGGCCAGGCCCAGCACGTCGGGCCAGCCGGGGGGCGTCGGGGCGCCCTTGGACACCCGTACCGTCGCCGGGTGCACGGCCGGCCGGTCCAGCAGGTCGACCCCGGCGGCGTCGCCCGGCATGCCCCACACCTCCACCTCGCCGGTGAACGAACGCCCACGCGGATGCAGCAGCCGTTGGTGCCGCGCCCCCAGGATCCGGGCGCCGAGCAGCGCGGCGCCGCCCGCCCCGGCCAGAACAACCCACCTGCGCATGACCGCACGGTACCCGCTGCCCTGCCCCCCAATCCTGGGCTTAGCCGGGGCCGCCGGCGGGTACGGAACCCGTCATGACGGTGTACGGAGTGCATGCCTCGCATGAGCAGATCCACCCGAGCGACCTGCTGGCCGCGGTGATCCGGGCCGAGCAGGCCGGCTTCACCGCCGCCATGTGCTCGGACCACTTCTCGCCGTGGAGCCAGCGGCAGGGTCAGTCGGCGTTCGCCTGGTCCTGGCTGGGCGCCGCCCTGCAGGGCACCACGCTGCCGTTCGGGGTGGTCAACGCCCCCGGTCAGCGGTACCACCCGGCGATCATCGCGCAGGCGATCGGCACCCTCGGTGCCATGTACCCCGGCCGGTTCTGGGCGGCGCTGGGCACCGGCGAGGCCAGCAACGAGCACATCACCGGCGACCGCTGGCCGCGCAAGGACGTGCGCGCCGCCCGGCTGCGGGAGTGCGTCGACATCATCCGGGCGCTGCTGGCCGGCGAGGAGGTCAGCCACGACGGGCTGGTCACCGTCGACCGGGCCCGGCTGTGGACCCGCCCGCAGCAGCCCCCGGCGCTGATCGGCGCCGCGGTGAGCGTCGAGACGGCCCGGTGGTGCGCCGACTGGGCCGATGGGCTGATCACGGTCAACGCCCCGGCCGAGCGGCTGCGCCGGATGATCGAGGCCTACCGGGAGGCGGGCGGGCGCGGACCGTTGGCCCTGCAGGTCCACCTGAGTTGGGCGCCGGACGAGGCGCAGGCCGAACGCACCGCCCACGAGCAGTGGCGCAGCAACGTCTTCCCGCCGCCGGTCTGCTGGGACCTGGAGCTGGCCGAGCACTTCGACATCGTGTCGGAGCAGGTCTCCGTCGAGCAGGTCCGGGCCGGGGTGAACATCTCCGCTGACCTGTCCCGGCACGTGGAATGGCTGGCCGGGTACGCCGAGCTGGGCTTCGACCAGATCTACCTGCACCACGTCGGGCAGGAGCTGACGCCGTTCATCGACGCCTTCGGCGCCGAGGTGCTGCCCAAGCTGAACGTCACCCGGCCGACGCCGGCCTAGCCGCCGCCGTGGGCGAGCGGCCCGCCCACCGGCGGCGGGTCGCTCAGAGGCAGGCGACCAGCAGCGCCGAGACCAGCAGCGCCAGCCAGTGCAGCGCCTGGTCCGCGACGTACATCCCGCACACCGGGCTGAGCTGCTCGGCGAAGGCGGGGGAGCCGGTGTGCCGCAGCAGGGTCCGCACCGGCCACCGCCGGTCGAGCAGGGCGTGGGTGACCACGCTGAAGCCCAGCCCCGCGGCCAGGCCGAGCGGGGACAACGGCAGCCGCAGGGAGTACGCCGTACCGACCAGCACCCCGGCCGCGACCAGGTGGTAGGTGGCGAGGTGCCCGATCATGGCCCGGGCGCCCGACCAGCCGGCGGCGGACTTGTCCGCCGCCTGGCGATCGGTCTGCAGC
>DASVVF010000568.1:0-4907 GCA_036386695.1 Catenuloplanes sp.
CCTCCGCCACGACGGTGATGGTGCACGACCCGCGCCCGCCCTCGAGGCCGTGCTTCACGGCGTTCTCCACCAGCGGCTGCAGGCACAGGTACGGCACCGCCACCGGCAGCACCTCCGGCGCCACGCGCAGCACGACCTGCAGGCGCTCGCCGAACCGGGCGCGTTCGATGGTCAGATAACGGTCGATCGACCGCAGCTCCTCGGCCAGCGAGGTGAACTCGCCGTGCGCCCGGAACGAGTACCGGGTGAACTCGGCGAACTCCAGGATCAGCTCGCGGGCCCGCTCCGGGTCGGTCCGGACGAAGGAGGCGATGGCGGTCAGCGCGTTGTAGATGAAGTGCGGGCTGATCTGGGCCCGCAGCGCCCGTACCTCGGCCCGGGCCAGCCGTTCGCGCGACGAGTCCAACTCGGCCAGCGCGAGCTGCGACCCGGCCCACCGCGCCGTTTCCAGGGTGGCCTGTACCAGCCCGGGGGCGGGCTGGTCGTCGGCGACCGCGACCAGCGCCGCGGTGGGATGGCCGTCCGGGCCGGGCAGCGGCGCCACCACGGCGCCGCGCACCACGCAGTCGACCTGGTCGCAGCCGAGCTCGGAGGCGCCCAGCACGGTGGAGCGGTTGGCGGCGACGGCCCGAGCGGCGGCGGCCACCAACTGCTCCGCGTGGTGGGTGCCGCGGCCGTCGAGCGCGAGCATGCCGTCCGGTCCGATCAGGGCGAGGCCGGCGGCACCGATCAGGGTCCGCAGCGGGCGGACCGCCTTGGCGGCGGTGGCCCGGGTCAGGCCGGCGCGCAGCGGTTCGGCGGCCAGGCCGGCGGTGTGCAGCACGTCGTAGGTGGCCCGCTGGGTGGCGGTGGCCACGCCGCGCCGCGCGCGCAGTCGGACCACGGCGAAGACGGCGGCGGCGAGGGCGCCGACCAGCGCCACGACAGCCAGCCCGGTGGAAAGATTCGCCCCCACGGGCCGAAGACTAGTGGGCCGGCGGGTGACGCCCGGTCAGTAGGCGCCGTTGCGGGCCGGTCAGTAGGCGCCCTTGCGGGCCAGGACGACCCCGACGGTGCGCCACAGGATGCTCAGGTCGTAGGCCAGCGACCAGTTGTCGACGTAGTAGAGGTCGAGCCGGACCGCCTCGTCCCAGGACAGGTCCGAGCGGCCGGAGACCTGCCACAGCCCGGTCATCCCGGGGCGCACCAGCAGTCGCCGCCGGACGTCGCCGAGGAAGTCGCCGTCGTCGGCCGGCAGCGGCCGCGGTCCGACCAGCGACATTTCCCCCTTGAGAACGTTGATCAGCTGGGGGAGCTCGTCCAGTGAGCTGGCCCGCAGGAACCGGCCGAACGGGAAGACCCGGGGATCCTGCCTGATCTTGAACAGCATCCCGTCGGACTCGTTCTCGTCGGTGAGGGCGGCCTGCCGGGCCTCGGAGTCCACGTACATCGTCCGGAACTTCCAGACCCGGAACGTGTTGCCTTCGTGACCCACCCGGGCCTGCCGGAAGAAGACCGGCCCCGGGTCGGAGAGGCGGATGCCGATGGCGATCACCGCGAACGCCGGCGCCAGCAGGATCAGCCCCAACCCGGCCGCGACCCGGTCCAGCAGGTTCTTCGCCAGCCATCCCAACCCGGACAGGGTCGGTTCCTCGACGTGCAGCAGCGGCAGGCCCTCGATCGGCCGGATGTGCACCCGGGGCCCGGCGATGTCGGTCAGCTGCGGCGCCACCACCAGATCGATGCCGGTGCCCTCCAGCGCCCAGGCCAGCCGGCGCAGCTCGCCCGGTTCGGAGCTGGCGGATCCGCAGACCGCGATCGTGTCCGCGCCCACCTCACGGACCAGGGACAACACGTCACGCCCGGCGAAGACCGGCACCGGCGTCTCGATGCCCCGGGCGGCCGCGTACCCGTCGGTGAGGTGTATCGCCACCGGAACCAGCCCGGCCGCCGGGCTGCGGGTCACCGCGGTGTAGACCTCCAGCGCCTCCGGCAGGGTGCCGACCAGGACCATCCGGTGGGCGGCGTGCCCGGTGCGCCGGCGGGTGAGGTGCAGGATCTGCCGGGCCAGGTAGCGGGCCAGCAGGATCAGCACGATCGTGCCGACCAGCGCGGTGCCGACGGTCATCCGGGACGCCAACGTCCTGGTGGCGAAGGCCAGGAAGGAGACACTGGCCGCGACCGTCACCGACGCGCGTACCGCCCGCTTGAACTCCTCGGTGCCGATGCCGAGGTAGCGGCGGTCGTAGGCACCGTTGGCCCACAGCGCCACGAGCCAGCCCAGCGGCAGGAAGAGGTACGCGATCAGGTAGAACACGGCCTGCTTGTTGGCGAACCCGGCCACCGCCTTCTCGAACGTCGTGGTGGCGACGAAGTTCACCATCGCGGCGCTGCAGAAGTCGAGGATCAACAGTCCGGCGGTGTACGGGCGGTGCCAGCGGGAGGCGCGCCGGGAGCGGCTCCACGCGGAGCGGGGGACGCCGCTCGGCGGCGGGGGCGGTGCCGGCGCCTGGATCTCGAAGCTGTCGACGTGGCGCACGGTGCTGCTCCGGCCCGTGTTGCTGGTCCGGCCTGTGTTCGATACCGGGCGTTGGAGGCTCGTCGTCACCTCACCTACGTCCTCCCACATGACAGGTGCCGCCGACTCGCCGTCAGGATCCGCCGAAGCTCTCCGCCCCAGTTTCCCACGGCGGCCGCCGTCAGCCGGCGACCCGGGAGACATTACGCCTCACCGATCGGCCACCGCAGCCGGCGGATCGGCCGGGTATCCACGCCCGGCCGAGGTTCGGACCGGGTCACTATACCGACGGACAGCGCGAGCGGTAGGGGGAAGTTGCGACGGTTTCATCGCCGGGCGTCCGGTTGTGGACCGTGCGCCGGTGACGGCGCGGTCACCGCGGTCACCGCACCAGCTTCGATAGTCGTCGGTCGGCAAGCGGCTTGCCGCCGGTCTGGCAGCGCGGACAGTACTGCAGGCTGGAGTCGGCGAACGACACCTCGCGGACCGTGTCGCCGCAGACCGGGCAGGGCAGGCCGGTGCGGGCGTGCACCCGAAGGCCGGCGCGTTTCTCTCCCTTGAGCTCCGCCGCCCGCTGCCCGACCGAGCGTGCGACGGCCCCGGTGAGCACCTCCCGCACCGCGTCGTGCAGGCCGGCCACCTGCTCGTCGGTGAGCCGGTGGGTCAGCGCGAAGGGCGACAGCCGGGCCACGTGCAGGATCTCGTCGGAGTAGGCGTTGCCGATTCCGGCCAGCACCTCCTGGTCGGTCAGGACCCCCTTGACCTGGCCACGGCGCAGCCGCAGCCGCTCGGCGAAGGTGGCCAGGTCGACCCCGAGGGCATCCGGGCCGAGCCGGGCCACGCCCCGGACCAGGCCCGGGTCGGTCACCAGGTACGCGGACAGGCTCTTCTGCGTGCCGGCCTCGGTCAGGTCGAAGCCGGACCCGTCGTCGAGGCGGACCCGGACCGCGATCGGACCCTTGCCCGGCTTCAACGGTAGGGCGGAGTTGAACGCCTCCCGGTAATGCAGCCAGCCGGCCCGGGCCAGGTGGACGACCAGATGCAACTGCCCGTCGAGGACCACGTCGAGGAACTTGCCGTGCCGGGTGGCGTCGACGACCGCGCGGTCGGCCGCCGCGGTTGGCGGGGGGTCGTACGTCTTCAGGGCGCTGATCGCCGCGAGTTCCAGCCGCTGCACGCGCCGACCGACGGCCCGCTCACGCAGGTACGCGGCGAGCGCCTCCACCTCGGGAAGTTCGGGCACGTCACCAACGGTAGCGTGACAACCCGGGCGCGCATACGAAGCGCGGCGCGGCTGGCCGTCGGAGGGAAGGGAACACCGCAGTGAAGGTCGTGGTGGCGCACAACCGGTACCGGCAGGCGCAACCGTCCGGCGAGAACACCATCGTCGACGCGGAGATCGACCAGCTCACCGCGGCCGGCGTCGAGGTGCTGCCGTTCCTGCGCAGCTCCGACGAGATTCCGGCGTTGCCCAAACTCAGCAAGGCGTTGCTGCCGATGTCGCCGATCTACGCCCCGGGCGCGCAGCGGGACCTGGCCGAGCTGATCAGGCGACACCGTCCCGATGTGCTGCACCTGCACAACCCGTACCCGTTGATCTCACCGTGGGTGGTGCGGACCGCGCACCGCCTCGACGTGCCGGTGGTGCAGACGGTGCACAACTACCGCCAGGTCTGCTCGTCCGGGCTGTATTTCCGGGACGGCGGGATCTGCCACGACTGCCGCGGCCGGGCGTTCGGGCTGCCGGCGGTCGTACACCGCTGTTACCGCGACTCGCGCGCGCAGAGCGCCCTGATGGCGACCACCCTGGCGGTGCACCGGCCGACCTGGCGGTCGGTGGACCGCTACCTGGCGCTCACCTCTGCCATCGCCGCCCACCTGCGCGACTACGGCATCCCGGCGGACCGCATCACCGTGAAGCCCAACGCGGTAGCCGATCCGGGTGACCCGCCACCGACCGGTGACGGTTTCCTCTTCGCCGCCCGGTTGTCGGCGGAGAAGGGCCTCGGGTTGCTGTTGGAGGCCTGGCAGCGGCATCCGGACGGGGCGCTCGGGCCGTTGCGCATCGCCGGCGACGGTGACCTGCGGGCGCAGGCCGAACGGGCGGCCGCGCAGCGGGCCGACGTGACGTACCTGGGCCCGCTGGACCGGGCTGCGATGCGCGCGGCGATGGCCGCCTCGGCGGTGGTGGTGGTGGCCTCCACCTGGCACGACGTGCTGCCGACCGTGGGTCTGGAGGCGCTCGCGGCGGGCCGGCCGGTCCTGGGTACGGACCTCGGCGGCATCCCGTACCTGATCGGCGCGGAGGAACCCGCCACGGCGGCGGGCTGGGTCGTCGCGCCGGAGGCGGCCGCGCTGGCCGCCGCGTTGCCGGCCGCCCGGGAGCAGGCCCCGAAGGTGGCCGCCCGGG
>DASVVF010000569.1:0-2858 GCA_036386695.1 Catenuloplanes sp.
ACCCTGGCCGGACCGGGTCGTCGACTCCAGCGACGGGGAGGCCGGCCCCACCCGGGGGCACCGCGCCGGCCGCAAGCCCGGCGGCCTGGTCGTGCTGGTCGACGGTGACCTGGTGCTCTACATCGAACGCGGCGGTCGCACCCTGCTGTCCTATCAGGACGACCACGGGGCGCTGACCGCCGCCGGCCGCGCCCTGGCCGAGGCGGTGCACTCCGGCGCGTTGGGGGTGCTGTCGGTCGAGCGGGCCGACGGCGAGGCGGTGCACACCACACCGCTGGCCGACGCCCTGACCGAGGCGGGATTCCGGGCCACCCCACGCGGCCTGCGCCTACGCGGCTGAGCAGCCCCGGCCGCGGCTGGGCAGCGCGGGCTCAGAAGTAGTCGAGCAGCTCCGCGGGCGGGCCGGCGCCCAGCAGGTCCAGGGCGGCCGGGTCCGCGCCGCCGGCGCACCGCAGCAGCCCGGCGGCGGCGACCGACGCGGCCCGGGCGGCCCCGGCGTACAGCAACGCGAAGCCGCGGACGGCCAGCGTCAGCGCCGGCTCGGCCGACGACGGGTGCAGCTCCGCCGCGCCGTCGGCCACTTCCAGTCGCCAGGAACCCGTGTTCCACGGCGCGGCGTCGTCGCGCAGCGCGAAATCCACTGTGCCGCGTACGTGTGCCGGCCAGCCCCGGTCACGCACCGCGCGGACGACGTCGACCGGTCGGTGCATCCAGGGCTGCTGCCGGTGCTCGCGGACCACTTCCACCGGCAGGTGGGTGCTGATCGCGTCGTGGCTCAACAGGACCAGCCGCAGCGTCGGCGCGACGCTCTGCCAGCTGGCGAGCACCCCGATCAGAGCCCGGGCCGGGTCCGGACCGGTGGCCAGGATCTCGGGCACGGTCAGCACCGCTGTCGCGTCGTAACCGGTACCGCGCTCCCAGGTGAAGTACCCCAGCAGCCCGTCGCCGTCCTCGACCAGCGTCACGCCGTCGGTGTCCGGAGGGAGGCGCTCGGGCGTCGAGAAATGGTCGTAGATCGGCCCGTCGCGGGTCAGCAGCCCACACCGGTGCCGGGTCAGCCGTTCATAGGTGTCCGCGACCGCGGGCAGGTCCGCGGGCCCGGCCGGCCGCACCGTCAGGTGCGCCGCCGGGCGGTGCCGGGGCAGGGCCGCCGTGGACAGGTCAACCGTGCGCAGGCTGCCGACGACCTCCCAGCCGCACGCCCGGTACGGCGCCGTCACGGTCGGATACAGGGCACTGATCGCCGCGCCACGCTCGCGCGCACCGGCCAGCAGCCGGGTCAGTAGCGCCCGGGCGACGCCACCGCCGCGGGCCTCGGGCAGCACGGCGACGCCGGCGACGTCGGCGGCGGCCACCCGCCGACCGGACCACCACTGCTCATGGTGCAGGTCCACGGCCTTGCCGACCAGCCGGCCGTGGGCGTCGAAGGCGCCGTAGCGGACCATGCCCGGCACCGGTGACAGGGCGTGCGGTGCTGGTGCTGCCGACGGCGCCCCGAAGGCCAGCCGACCGAGCTCCCACGCCGCCGCCAGGTCGTCGACCGAGAGTTCCCGCACCTCCAGCACACCGCCCACCGGCCGATGGTAGCGAAGATCCCCGCCCGGCAAGGGGCCCGGAAGAACCCACGACGCGGCTGCCCGACGCACCGTTCGGTAGGACGCCCCGTACACAGAGCGACCGGGCCGGCTAATCTGAGCGACCATGGCCGGCTACGCATGGATCAGCCTCACTACCGACTACGGCATCTCCGACGGCTTCGTCGCCGCGTGCCACGGTGTCGTCGCCCGACTGGCACCCGCCGCCCGGATCATCGACATCAGTCACGGTTTCGTTCCCGGTGACGTCCGACGCGGCGCGGCGGTGCTGGCCCAGACCGTGCCGCACCTGCCCCCGGCGGTGCACGTCGCGGTCATCGATCCCGGGGTGGGCACCAGTCGGCGGGGCATCGTCGTCGAGACCCCCGGCGGGGTGCTGGTCGGGCCGGACAACGGGTTGCTGCCGTGGGCGGCGGACGCGTTGGGCGGCGTACGGCGGGTGCTGGCGCTGACGAACCCGCTCTGGCTGGCGCCGACCGTGTCGCGCACGTTCCACGGTCGCGACGTCTTCGCCCCGGCCGCGGCGCGCATCGCGGCCGGCGCCGGGGTGGATGAGGCCGGGGCGGCCCTCGACCCGGCGTCGCTGGTACGCCTGCCCGCGCCGGTGATCGCCCTCGGCGACGGCTGGCTGGAGTCGGAAGTGCTGACGGTCGACCGGTTCGGCAACGTCCAGCTCGCCGCCCCGGCGGACCTCATCGACCGGCTGGCGACCACGTTGAGCATCGACGGGGTGTGGGCCCGGCGCGGCGGCACCTTCGCCGACGCGCCGGCCGGGGGCCTGGTGGTCTTCGGCGACTCCGCCGGGCACCTGGCCATCGCCGTCAACGGCGGCCGGGCCGCCGTGGTGCTGTCGGTCAGTCCCGGCGACGTGCTGCGCCTGGCGTGGCACTGAGCCGGGGCCGCCGCCGCTGAATCCGCGACGACGGCGGGTTTCCGTCCGCTGCGGCAGGATGGACGGGTGCCCGAAGGCGACACCGTCTGGAACACCGCCCGCGTCCTGGACCGCGGCCTGGTCGGCGGCACCCTGACGGCGTCCGACCTGCGGGTGCCCCGGCTGGCGACCGTCGAGCTGGCCGGCTGGCAGGTGCTGGAGTCGCTGAGCCGGGGCAAGCACCTGCTGCTGCGGCTGCGTGAGCCCGGACCGGGCCGGGCCATGACCCTGCACTCGCACCTGCGGATGGACGGGGCGTGGCGGGTGTACGGGCCGGGGGAACGGTGGGCGGGTCGGCCGGCGCACCTGATCCGGGCGGTGCTGCGGACCGC
>DASVVF010000570.1:0-5047 GCA_036386695.1 Catenuloplanes sp.
GCCGGGCGGCCACCCCTGTTTTCCCGGTGCTGTCGCTTCCCGGCGCTTTCGCTTTCCCGGCGGTCACCGGGTCGGGGTGCCCGCCCCGGTCGCCGCCGCGAACAGGCTGTGCAGGCAGGCGACCAGACTGCGCGCCTGCACGTTCAGGTAGTTGCTGTGCCGGAGCAGGTCGGTCAGCTGGTGCAGGGTCATCCACCGGTAACCGGGGTGCACCACGACCGAGTCCGCGTCGGTCTGCACGATGAGGTACCGGTTGCGGGCATGGTAGAAGCGCCCGCCCTCCTCGGACAGGGTCGCGGCGAACCTGACGGCCCCGGCGTCGGCGTGCACGACGTCGTCCAGGTAGGGCGAGTGGGCCGGTGCGGGCAGCAACGTGTAGTTGTCCGGGGTGCACTGCACCGTGGGGGCCAACTCCACCACGTCGACGAAGCCGGGCTCGACGCGGGCGTGGACCAGCACGTGCAGCACCCCGTCGAGGTCTGCGACGAGGAAGGCGGTGACCCCGGTGCCCCGTGGCTCGATCATGGGTTGCGACCACTGCCCGACCTCCCGGCCGCCAGCGGTGACGTGGACCCCGATGACGTCGAAGAAGGCGTTCGTCTCGTGCGAGATGCGCTCCGACGTCCGGACCCAGCGCCGGACCTCGGCCAGCGGCAGCCGGAGCGCCCGCACCTCGTGCGCGATCCGGGCCTCGGTGATCCAGCTGAGGATCGCCGCGGTGCTGTGCAGGCTCGCCGCACCGCTGTCGCAGGAGGCCAGCAGGGCGGCGCCGAACCGGTCGGTGTCGTCGGCGAACACGGACAGGTCCGCTCCGGTGAACGGCAGACACGACAGCACGGTCCGGGCGTCCATGTTGATCAGGTCGTCGGCGCGCAGCAGCTCGTGCAGTTGCCCGAGGGTGAGCCAGCAGAAGCCGTCCATCAGTTCCACCTCGCCGACGACCTCGACGATCATGTTGCGGTTGCGCTTCTGCCGGAACCACGCTCCCTGCTCCGACTGGCGCACGTCCGCGAGCACCACGTGCCGGGAGGATTCCCGGAAGTAGTCGATGTACGGAACGCCGCGGCCGCCGTGCACGCCGGTGTAGTTGCTGCGGGTCGCCTGCACGGTCGGCGACAGTTGCAGACCGTTGCAGTTGCCCGGTTCCACCTTGGCCTGCATCAGGAAGTGCAGGACGCCGGCGAACTCCTTCACCAGAATCCCGAGGATCCCCACCTCGGGCTGGCTGATGATGGGCTGGTCCCAGTGCGGCACCGGCCCGCCGGGCAGCTCGACGCGCATGCCCTCGACGGTGAAGAACCGCCCACTGTGGTGGCCGATGTTGCCGGTGGCCGGGTCCGTCCGCCATCCGTCGAGCTCGTCGAGCGCAACCAGCTCCACATTGGTGTACGCGGTACGCCCGTGGTCGGAGAACCAACCGTGGAACGCGCTCAGTTCGGTGAGCGGGCTCGACCGGGTGAGCGCGGACCACGCGATCCGGGAGGTCATCGGCTGGCGGGCGGGTCCGGCCGGGGTCGCGCCGCGGGCGGCGATGGTGGTCATGCGAGCTCCTCGAAGGTGGCGGATCGTTGGTTCCTGCGATCAGGAGGCGGCCAGCATCGCGCGCATCGACGCCGCCAGGCCGATCTGTGGCCGCCACTGCAGGGCGGTCCGGGCGAGGGAGATGTCGGCCCGGGTCCAGCCGCCGCCCTTGCTCTCGATGGCACGGACCTCGGCGTCCAGGGCGCCGGCCGGCAGCCCGGCCGCGGCCGCCAGCATCGTCACCAGCGCCCGCATGCGTACCGCCGCCCCGCGCCCGATGTTCACCAGGGGCGGGCAGGACCTGACCTGCGCCACCCGCACCACGGCGTCGGCCAGGTCGCGTACATCGATGAAGTCCCGCCGGGCGTCGGCGATGGTCACGGGGAACCGCTGGCCGGGCGGCAGGTGCCGGAGCCGCTCGGCGACCGATCCGAGGAAGCTGGCCGACGTCGAGTGCGGCCCGCAGACGTTGACCGCGCGCAGGACGACGCCGTCGATCGCGCCGGCCCGGCTGGCCCGCAGGACGTGGTCGGCGCCGGCGAGTTTGGTGGCGGCGTACGCCGTGGCCGGCCTGGGCGTGACGTCCTCCCGGATCGAGGTCCCGGTCGGCACGGGGCCGTACTCGTGGATCGATCCCACCTGGATGAGCCGGGGCCGGCGCGGAACCGCCGCCACGGCGTCGACCAGGCGGCCGACCAGCCGCACGTGGGTGTACGCCATCTCGCTGTCGGTTATGCCCCATCCGCCGGTCGCGTTCACCACCACATCCAGATCGGCCGCGGCGATGACCGCCGCGAGTTCGTCGGGTGCCAGCGCTGCCGGGTCGAGGGCCAGGAACCGGTGGTCCGCGACCTGAGGGGCGTGGGTGCGGGCGACGGCGAGGACGTCGTAGCCCGCGCCGGCGAACGCCCGGCAGACGTATCGTCCGACTCCGCCGGTCGCGCCGAGGACCGCCACCCGCGCCATGTTGTCTCCTTCCACCGGCGGGCCTTCATGCCCGCGCGTCCGTGTGCTCCGCGACCAGCCGCTCCAGGGCCGGCACGATGTCGTTCGGACCCGGGGTCCCGACCATCTCGGTACGCAGCGCCGCGGCGTTGTGGGCGTAGGAGGGGTCCTCCAGCACCTGCAGCAGATGCTCGCGCACGGCCACCGCGGTCAGTTTCTCGACGCAGATCCCGGCGCCGGCGTCCTGCAGGCGACGGGCCTTGATCCGCTCGTCCCACATCGCCGCCGGCACGATCACCTGCGGCACGCCATGGGTCAGGGCGGTGTGAAAGCTGCCGGACCCGCCGTGGCTGATGATCGCCGAGCAGGTCGGCAGCAACGCGTTGAGGGGGACGAAGTCCACCGCGCGCACGTTGTCGGGCACCCGGTCCAGGCTCGCCAGCTGCTCCGCGTCGAGGGTTGCGACGACTTCGATGTCCAGGTCGGCGACCGCGTCGAGAATGTCGCCGATGGACACCCGGTCCCCGCCCTGGACCTCCCGGTGTGACACCCCGAGGGTCAGACACACCCGGCTGCGGGCGGGTTGCTCGCGCAGCCACCCCGGCACCACCGCCGGGCCGTTGTACGGGACGTAGCGCACCGGGATGTACGGCAGGTCGACCGGCAGCCGCAGCGACGTGGGCGTCACGTCGATGCTGGCCTGTCCGACCACGACGGTCTCGTCGAAGGTGGCGCCGTGGCGCCGCAGGGTGGATTCCAGCCAGGCGCGCAGCGGGTCGTCACGGCTGGCGGCCGGGCGCTGCCCGAGCAGGTCCACGAACGCGTCGCGCATGAGCCCCTGCAGGTCCAGGCCGAACAGCAACCGCGCGTGCGCCGCCGCGCAGACCCGGGCGACCACCGGCCCGGCGAACGTGAGCGGGTCCCAGATCACCAGGTCCGGCTGCCAGAACCTGGCGAAGGCCACCAGGTCGTCGATCATCTCCGGACCGTTGAACGGCTCGTACACGTACGGGGTCATCGCGCTGAACACGCCGTGCAGGTAGTCCCAGGTCAGCTTCTCCGGGTCGGTTTCCGCCGGGGCCTGGTCCCCGTTGGCGTCGTCGGCCTCCGCGACGCGTTCGTCGAGCAGCAGCGGCGGACCGACCGGAACCGCCGTCAGTCCGGCGCCGGTGATGTGGTCGGCGAGATCGGGCTGGCTGGCCACGCACACCTGGTGCCCGGCGGTCTGCAGGGCCCAGGCCAACGGCACCAGTGCGTTCAGGTGTGACCTTGCCGCGAAGGTGGTGAACAGGACCCGCATCAACGCCTCCCAAGTCTGGCGACCGGCTGCCGCCAGGGTCGTGGGCGACGCTCGTGGGCAGGTGGAGTTCCGGTAGCGGCGCGGGCCTGCGAGCGGCCGTCGAGCCGGTCGCGAGAGCGGTCCGCCAGCGTCGGGCCGGTCACAGTGTCGCGAGCGATGGGAGTCATGTCGATGTCGGACGACGTGGAACAGGAAGGCGTCATCTTCATCAACCGGTTCACGCTGGCCGGTTCTCCGGAGGAGTTCGAGGCCGCTTTCGCGCAGACCTCCGACTACCTGCGGCAGCAGCCCGGCCTGCTCGAGTTCACGCTGTTGCAGAGCTCCAGCCGGGACGTCTACGTGAACGTGGCGCGCTGGCAGGACGCCGCCTCCCTGCACAAGGCGGTGCGACACCCCCGCTTCGCCAAGCACGCCGAAGCCCTGCGGCTGGTCAGTACCAGCCAGCCGGACCTGTTCACCGCCCGCCAGACGTACTCCCGGTGAAGTGAGATGTACGGCGCCGAACTCGCCGAGGTGTACGACCTCGTCCATCAGGAGCGGGGCAAGGGGTTCCGGGCCGAGGCCGACGACGTCACCGCGTTGATCCGGTCCCGGGCCCCGGCCGCCGGGTCGTTGCTCGACATCGCCTGCGGCACCGGAGCCCATCTGCGCTGCTTCGCCGACCTGTTCCCGCACGTGGAGGGGGTAGAGCTGTCCGAGGCGATGCTCACCGTCGCGCGCGCCCGGCTGCCCGGGGCCGCCCTGCACAAGGCGGACCTCAGGACCTTCGACCTCGGCCGGACCTTCGACGCGGTGACGTGCATGTTCGGCTCCATCGGGTACGCCACGTCGCCGGCCGAGCTGGTCGGCGCCCTGCGGCGGGTCGCGGCCCACCTGTCGCCGACCGGTGTCGCCATCATCGACCCGTGGTGGTTCGCCGAGACGTTCCTCGACGGGTACGTGTCGGCCGACGTGGTGACCGCCGACGGGCGGACGGTGACCCGGCTCTCGCATTCCGCCCGACACGGCGACACGTCCCGCATGCAGGTCCACTATGTCGTGGCCGACGCCCGGTCCGGGGCCCGGCACTTCGCCGAGACGCACGAGATCTCGTTGTTCTCGCGGAAGCAGTACCGGGAGGCTTTTCGGGCCGCCGGGCTGCGGGTCGACCACGTCGAGGGCGTGGTGTCGCAGCGTGGCCTGTTCGTGGCCGGCCACGCCTGAGCAGCACACCTGGGCGCCTGAGCAGCACACCTGGGCGCCTGAGCAGCACACCTGGGCGGGGCGGCGGCGCGGGCCGCC
>DASVVF010000571.1:0-3978 GCA_036386695.1 Catenuloplanes sp.
CACCGGCCGGGGTGGCTCGCCCGAAGCACCCGGATTCGGCTAATCCACGTTGGGCGAAACTGTCAGCATGCGGATGCGCACACTTGGTGATTTGCTTCAGGAACCGTACGGTACGGCGCGAGGAGGGCAGCCGGGCGATGGTTGACTCGTACGAATATCTCGACAGCGCCGCGGCAGCAGAGCGTGATCGATTGACTGCGGTACGTCGTTACGGGCTGCTGGACCGGCCCTGCGAGCAGGCGTACCAGCGCATCGCCGTCATCGCGGCGGCCATCTTCGACACCCCTATCGCGACGGTCTCCATGGTGGACGAGGACCGGGTGTGGCTGGCCGCCTGCGAAGGGCTGCCCGGAGTCCGGGAGGTCGGCAAGGAGCCCGGGCTGTGCGCGTCGGTGATCGCCCGGGACGACGTGTACGTGGTCACCGACGCCGCCACCGACGCCCGGACGCTGGCCCATCCGCTGGTGCGCGGCTCGCTCGGGTTGCGCTTCTACGCCGCCGCCCCGATCCGCACCCACGACGGGTTCCGGCTGGGCACGGTGAACGTGATCGACGCCCGACCCCGGGTGCCGCGGCCACGGCAGCTGCGGGCGCTTGAGCACCTGGCCTCGGTGGTCGCCGACGAACTGGAGCTGCGCCTGATGGTGATCCACAGCGCGGCCGCCGAGCAGCGGCTACGGCAGGCACACCAGCAGCCCACCGGCTAGGCACCGCCCGGCCACCCCCCTGCCCCACGGCGCGTGGCACCACGTCGTGCTGCCCCGCACCCCGGCTGGACCCCCAGGTCAGCGGCGGGGAGTACCCGACCGCCGGTCGGGGTATGGGACGGAGCGACAGCGAGTTGCCGACGAAGGTGGGACGTCATGATCTGGTTAATGGCCCGACGCTGGCTTGTCATGGCGGTGGCCGTACCGCTGGCCGCGGCCGGCGCGCGGAAGCTGAGCCAGGCGGTGGAGGCCCGCCGCGGGCCGTCCCGGGGGACCCGCATGCTGCGCCAGTCCGCGGACGCCGTGCAGGGCCGCTTCGGCAAGCAGAAGAAGCGTCGGCGCTTCTTCTGACCGCGACGCCGGTGCTCAGTCGACCAGCGCGGAGTAGACGAGCTGGCGCAGGTGCGCGCGCAACGGGTGGATGTTCGAGGGCATCAGCTGCACGAACAGCAGCGCGGTGAGCCGCTCGACCGGATCCACCCAGAACGCCGTGCCGGCGGCGCCACCCCAGTAGTACTCGCCGACGCTGCTGGGCAGTCGACTGGGCACCGGGTCGTCGACCACGGCAACCCCCAGCCCGAAGCCGATCCCGCCGAGCGTGGTCTCGGTGAAGCCGCCCGTGGTGAAACCGGCGAGATCGGTGCGGCCCGGCAGGTGGTTGCGGGTCATGAAGCGCACGGTACGGCTGCCCAGCAGCCGGACGCCGTCGAGTTCGCCCTCCCGCAGCATCAGTTGGGTGAACCGGTGGTAGTCGGCGGCGGTGGAGATCAGCCCAGCGCCACCGGAGAGCAGGGTGGGCGGCCGCAGCGCCCGTCGCCCCAGGTCGTCGTACCGGACGGTGCGCCCGCTGGCCGGGTCGATGGCGTACAACGCGGCGAGCCGCTCGACGTTGGCCTCGTCCACGTGCCAGCGGGTGTCGGTCATGCCCAGCGGGCCGAGGAGGTGCTCGGCGAAGAACTCCGCGAGCGATCGACCGGAGATCACTTCGACGAGTCGGCCGAGCACGTCGGTGGCCACCGAGTAGCCGAACGCGGTGCCCGGCTGGAACAGCAGCGGCAGCCCGGCCAGCGTGTCGCAGGCACTGGCCAGGTCCACCCCGTCGGGCGGGTACAGCTCGTAACCGGCGGCCCGGTAGAGCGCGTCGACGGCCGAGGTGTGCTGGAAACCGTAGGTCAGCCCGGCGGTGTGGGTCAGCAGGTGCCACACCCGGATCGGTTCCACGGCCGGCACGGTGACCGGTTGCAGCGCCGACCCGCCGGCCAGCACCCGGACACCCGCGAACGCCGGCAACCACCGGCTCACCTCGTCGGTGAGCTGGAAATGGCCCTGTTCCCACAGCATCATCGCGGCGACCGAGGTGAGCGGCTTGGTCATCGAGTAGATGCGCCACAACGTGTCCGCCTCGACCGGCCGACCGGCCTCCCGGTCACGGTGACCGTACGTCGCCGCGTGGGCGATCTCCCCCCGCCGGCTCACGACGATCTGCCAGCCGGCGAGCCGGCCGTCGTCGACGAAGCGGGCGAAGTGGGCGTCGATGCGGGCCAGCCGGGCCGGATCGAAGCCGACCTGGCCGGGCTCCACGGTGGGCTTGATGGTCATCACCCTGAGCCTACCGACCGCCGGCCGGCGGATCGCGCCGCGTAGAAACCCGGCGGTCCGGGTATGGGCGGGACCATGAGCACCCCCACCCGGATCGCCGTGATCGCCCACCGCAAGAAGACCCTCGGCGGCGGGTTGGACGCGCTGCGCACGGCGATCACCGACGAAGGCGTCGACAAACTGTTCTGGTACGAGGTCCCCAAGAGCCGCAAGGCGGCCAAGAAGGCCCGCCAAGCGGTCGAGGACGGCGCGGAGCTGATCTTCGTTTGGGGCGGCGACGGCATGGTGCAGCACTGCGTGGACGCTCTGGCCGACGCCAGGGCCACCGTGGCCATCGTGCCGGCCGGCACCGCCAACCTGCTGGCCGGAAACCTCGGCATCCCCCAGGACCTGCGCGAAGCGGTACGGATCGGGTTCCACGGCCGGCGCCGGACCATCGACCTGGGCCGGCTCAACGGCGAACACTTCGCGGTGATGGCCGGTGCCGGCTTCGACGGGGAACTCATCCGCGAGGCCGACCGGGACCTGAAGGACCGGATCGGCAAGCTGGCCTACGTGTGGACCGGCCTGCGGCACGTCGGCGGATCGGCCCCCCGGGTGCGGGTGCGCATCGACGGCACCGACTGGTTCGACGACGAGGCCAGCTGCGTGCTGGTCGGCAACGTCGGCACCATCACCGGCGGCATCCGCGCCTTTGACGACGCCCGCCCCGACGACGGCTGGCTGGAGGTTGGCGTGGCCACCGCCCAGGGCGCGGTGCAGTGGGCCCGGACGCTGGGCCGGATGGCCGCCGGCCGGTCGGACCGCTCCCCGTTCGTCCGGATGACCCGGGCCCGGAAGATCGACGTGAAATTCGCCGCCCCGATGACCTACGAGCTCGACGGCGGGGCCCGCAAACCGATCACCCGCCTCAAGGCGAGGGTCGTTCCGGCTGCCATCACGGTGTGTGTGCCCTGACCGGCGCGGCGCGCCACCGTGCATGGACGGCCGATGCGCGGGTACGGCCAGCTCAGCGCAGTCTTCCAGAGGGGAACCATCCGATGCTCCTGAACAGGCGGTTCGCGGCCGTGATCGTCGCGGCTCTGATCCTGGTGATCGGCAGTGGCTCCGCCGCGTCCGCCGCGCCGTCCGCCCGGGACACCACCTTCGTGCAGGAGGCGCACCGGTCGAACCTGGCCGGGATCGCGGCCGGTCGGCTGGCGCAGCAGAAGGGCCGCAGCGACGAGGTGAAGGCACTGGGGGCCCGGATCATCGCCGACCACACCCGCCTCGACGACGCGCTGGGCCAGGTCGCGGCCAACCTCGGCATCGAACTTCCGGAGGTGGACGCCGAGCGGCGGGCCACCGCGCGCCGGCTGGAGGCGGCCACCGGTGCGGAGTTCGACGCGCTGTTCGTCGCCACCCAGTTGGAGGCACACCGGGTGATGGTCCGACTCGGTGAGACCCAGCTGGCCGAAGGCTCCGACGCCGCCGTCCGGAAACTGGCCGCCGACGCCGCACCCGTCCTGGCGGCGCACCAGGACGCGATCCGACGGGCGGGCCGGGCGCTGGGTGTCCCGACGTCGGTCGACGGCGGCACCGGCGGCACCGCGGCGCCGAGGTCGGACCGTACGACGGGCCTGCTGATGATCGCTGTCGGCGGGCTGGTCGCCCTGCTCGGTGCCGGCTATCT
>DASVVF010000572.1:0-6215 GCA_036386695.1 Catenuloplanes sp.
GCACTGTCCGCTGTTCGCGTCGGCGAACGCCAGGTGCGCCCGGTGGTTCTCACTGTCGATGTTCTGCCCGTCCCAGCAGCCCGGGAAGTCCTGGACCCGCATGACCTGGCTGCCCTGCGGGCAGATCGGGTACTTGTCCGACAGCCGGTCGGCGAAGCCGGAACAGGTCCAGGTGGCGCGGGCGTTCGCCGGCCCGCGGCTGGTCGGCTTGGCGTCGCCGGTCAGCGCCCGCAGGAACCGGGGCATCGCCGAGACCTTGCTCGTCGGGTTGCCGCGATATTCGATCTTCACCTCGGCGGGCCGTACGATGCCGCCGGTGTTGTTCGGCAGTTCCAGGTTGGGCCCGGCCGGCTCGGGCAGCGCGGCCGCCTCCTCGCCCTCCCCGGCGCCGTCGTTGTCGCCCTGACCCTGGTTGTCGCCCTGACCCTGGTTGTCGCCCTGGCCCTCGTTGTTGTCGCCCTCGCTACCGTTGTCGGCGTCGCCCTGGTTGTTGGCGCCCTGGTTGTTGGCGCCCTGGTTGTTGGCGGCGTCCTTCAGGGTGCAGCCGGCCAGCTCGCCGAGGTCGGTCGGCTTGGCGGCGTTGCGGCCGATCGCGATGGCGATCCGGTCGATCGTGGCGGTCCGCTTGTCCTTCAACGGTCCCATGATGGCGTTGTCGACGAAGTTCGCGCCGCCCTGGCCCTTGCTGGTGACGAGTCGCTCGTTCGCCTCGGCGATCTGCTTGTCCAGCAGGGCCAGGTTGCGGTTCACCTCGTCGACCGCCTGGGCCGGGATGCCCGGCAGGCGGTCCCGCACGCTCGGACACTGCACGCTGGCGTTCGCGGCACCGCCGGCCCTGGTGGTACCGCCGGCCTTCGCCAGCGCCCGGCCGTGCTCGGCGGCGTCATGTCCGGCGTGCATGCCGTCGTAGCTGACCTCGCACTCCACCATGGACACCAGGTTGGTCGGCGTCGAACCGTCCCGGTTGATGGCGCCGGCGATGCGCTTGATGGTGGCGGCCCGCTCGGCCCGCAGCCGGTTGATCACTGAGTTGTTGACGTTGGCGTCGATGCGTCCCTTACCGGCGGCGACCCGCTCGGTGGCGTCGGCGATCTGCCGGTTGAGCTGCGCCAGGTTGCGCTGGACCTCGGCCATCGCCGCGTCCGGGACGGCCGGCAACCGGTCCTTGACCGACGGGCAGGAGATGGCCGGGTCGGTGGCGGCCAGCGCCTTGGCCTTGGCCTGCGCGTCAGCGCCGGAGCGGACCGCCTTGTCGATGCGGACCACCGGCCAGAAGTACGACGACTTGTCGCCGTTCTTGCAGGTGGTGCCGGACGCGGCGAGCGCCTCGTCGGAGGTGTCGGCGTTGATGGCCAGGTTCCCGACGAAGTCGTGCAGGTGCTCCGCGCCGTTCTTGATGCCGGGCTGGGCGACCGGGTTGTCCGGGCTGAACTTGCCGTTGGCGTTCACGCCGCAGTCCACACTGAAGACACCGGTCGAGGCGCCCTGCTGGGCCTTGGGATTCTTGACGTTCGGCTTGATGTCCTGGATGGGCACGAAGTCCGCCAGGTTGGCCTCGGCGAACGCGGACTTCTTCCCGCCGCCGGACACAAAGGTCACGGTGATGGCGCCGAAGGCGACGACGAGCACCGCCGCCGCGAGGATCCGGGCACCCCGGGCCTCCATCGACCATCTTCTTACGGCTCTCATCTTCATTCCGATCCCCTCGTCAAGCACTCCGCGACGGTGCGGAGGCGCTGCGGCCCACCTCATGGCGCTCCGGCCTGAACTGCCGGTCGCATCCATGAGTACGGGGCCTACCGCGCATGGGGTCACGGTGGAGCCGGTACGTCATCGGTTGGTAAGAATCTCCTCCGCCGCGCTGGCCGGGGTGCTGGCGACCGCCCGGGGGGTTGCCGCACCGGTCGGCCACCGCGGGTGTCACATGCCGATCTCGCGGCGCGCCTGCTCAAGACCGGCGATCGCCGCGGTCGTCACCTCGTCCACCGGGCGGTCACCGTCGACCCGCACCAGACACTCCCGGCGGGCGTAGTAGTCGATCAGCGGAGCCGTTCGCTCGGTGAACACCTCCAGCCGGTGGTTGATCACCTCGTCGGTGTCGTCGGCGCGTCCGGCCTGCCGACCGCGGGCGTGCATCCGCCGAACCAGCTCCGCGTGCGACACCTCCAGGTGCAGCGCGATGCGCACAGCGGCGTTGAGCTCCCGGGCGACGAGATAGGCCGCCTCGGCCTGCTCCACGGTGCGCGGGAAGCCGTCGAGCACGTAGCCACCGCGCCGGCTTGCCGCCTCGACCGGCCGGCGCAGCATGTCCATCACGATGCCGTCCGGGACCAGGTCGCCGCGCTTCATGCAGTCGTCGACGGCTCGGCCGATCGAGGTGCCGTCGGCCACGTGCTGCCGCAGCAGGTCGCCGCTGGAGATGTGCTCGACACCGAAGTGTGCCCCGATCCGCACGGCCTGCGTACCCTTACCCGAGCCGGGCGGACCGATCATCAGCAGTCGCATCGTCGTACTCCCACATCTCTCATCCGGTAGACGATCACCGCCACCACCCGCGCCGACGGTCGACCCGCGCCGTCGTGATCGGGTAAATGTAATGCCAGGTGAACCGCCGTCCGCACAGGGGCGCACCCGGACGCCCCCGGATCCCCGTGAGCTGCCCGGCGCAGGCGTCGGGCGACGGTGGTCAGCCGGCGACGGGGGCGGCGACCGGTGGCGGTCCGACCGGCCGTTCCAGGTCCGGATCGATGCGGAACGCCCGCGCCAGGCGTCCGGCGGGCCCGCGCGGGTGCAGCACCAGGGCGAGCACGACGACGGCGGCCGCGAGGCCGGGCAGGACACCCAGCGCCTGCAGCAGCAGCGCCGTCGCCACGGCTGAGCCGAGTCCGAGCCCGAGCGCGGCGAGCAACCCCAGGGCGGCCAGCCGCAGCGGGCCGGGACCGGTGATGCCGGCGGCCTGGTATCCCCGGGACCACCAGCGGGCCCCTGTCGCCAGCAACACCGGGATCAGGACCACGCCCATGCCGTAGAGCGTCAGCGCGACCTCGCTGGTGAGGAAGTTGACGACGTCGACCCGACCGGCCTGCCAGGCCGCGCCGGTGGGTGCGAAGAACCGGCGGTATCCGGTGCCGTCCCATCCGTAGGCGAGGATGAGGAACATCGCGAAATACCCCACCGGCATCTGCAACCACGCCAGGTAGCGGTGACCGCGCCGCCACAGGGCCTGCGTGACCAGGTAGCCGAGCACCCCCTGGGTGATGTTGGTCAGCGCGAACGCGGCGACCAGCCAGCCCGGTAGGTCACCCGGGCCCGTCGTGGCGTGCATGGTCTCCCAGCCGGTGAAGTGCCACAGCAGCCAGATGCCGCTGGGCGCGAACAGGCAGCTGAGATAGAGCACGGTGGCGCTGAGGTACCGGTCGTCGAGCAGGGTGGCGCGGGTCGGTCCGGCGGCGTCGCGGACGGCGGCGGCCGCGCTGCGGGCGGCGGCCGCGCCGAACCCGGCCCCGATCGCGTACGACCAGAAGACGTCTACCTGGACCATGGTGTTTCCTTCCGGGAGGAGGTCAGCGGGGTGCTATGCCGGCGAACATCAGGGTGATGACGGCCCCGATCCACCGCTGGCCGAGCGCTCGGGGGTCGGCTGCCTGGGACACCTGCGCCGCCCCTTCGAAGATCATGGCGTTGACGATCCGGGCGGTGACCGCGACATCGAGGTCGTCGCGCAGGAACCCTTGGGTCACTCCGTTGTGCAGGTAGGCGGCGGTGTAGTCGGCGAACAGGTCGAACGCCCGCCCGAGCCGTTGGCGCAGTTCCTCGTCGGCGGCGGGCAGGTCGTAGAGCAGCCGACCCAGCGCCGGGTCCTCGATGAACAGCGCGAACAGGCGCTCACCGATCCGTTCGACCTGCGCCCGGTACGCCGGCAGGGATGCGGTGACGTCGGGTCGTTCGGCGGCCACCACGTCGGCGACCCGGGCGACCGCGCGCTCCAGCACCGCCGCGGCCACCTCACGCTTGTTGGCGAAGTACCGGTACACGGTGCCGTGCCCGATGCCCAGCTCGCCGGCGACGTCGGCGATCCCGGTGGCCGCGTAGCCCTTGCGGGCGAAGACGGCGTGTGCGGCGTCGAGGATGGCGCCCCGGCGGTCCGGGTCCAGCGTGCGTGGCATAGCGGAATGACACATCATTCCGTTATTCGGCGCAAGGGGCGTCCCACCGTCGCCCCGGAGTTGGAGCGGACAGTCAGGGCCGGGCGACCGGCTCGGCGGCGTCGACGATCGCCAGCGGCGCCTCAGCGGCTCAGTGCGGGAGCGGGGCGGAGTCCCAGGCCGCCACGACCCGGTTACGGCCGGCGTTCTTGGCCGCGTAGAGGGCCCGGTCGGCGGCCTTGATGACGTCCTCGGTTCCGCTCTGATCGGCGCGCAGCGCGGCGGCTCCGACCGAGATCGTCAGCCTGATCAGCAGATCGTCGGCCAACCGCAGCGGATGACCGGCGACCGCCCCGCGGATCCGTTCGGCCACCTGCTCCACGAGCACCCGGTCGGCTCCGGCCAGCAGAACGGCGAACTCCTCGCCGCCGTACCGGGCGATCAGGTCCCCTGGGCGGCAGCTGGCCCGGATCCGCTCGGCCAGTTCCCGCAGGACCAGGTCACCGGCGGGGTGGCCGTAGGTGTCGTTGATCTTCTTGAAGTCGTCCGCGTCGATGAGCAGGACCCCCAACGCCTCGTGGCTCTGCGCGGCGCGTCCGCTCTGCGCCCGCAGCACGTCCTGGAAGTAGCCGCGGCTGTGCAGGCCGGTCAGGCTGTCGGTGATGGCCGTCCGGCGGTGCACCGCGACCAGTTCCGCCATCCGGGCCAGGACGAGCAACGACAGGGTGGCGCAGGACAGCGCGACGATCACGATGTGGGTGGGCGCCACCCGCAGGTGCTGGACGAGCAGGACGACCGGCCCGGTGAGGGACGCCGCCGCGAGCGCGACGAGCCGGGCGCCGGTCGCTTCGGGTGGGGCGACGCCGGCCTGCTCGTCGAGCCGGCGCATGGACGGGTGCAGGGCCGCCGCGCCGAGCAGCAGGTATTCCACCAGCCAGGCGGCGTCCACCCAGGTGCCGTCGCTCCAGGTGCCGCGTTCGGTGCCGACGGCGTAGCTGACGTCGGCCACCAGCATCGCCAGGGAACTGGCCAGCAGGAGGTAGAAGGTCGGGGACCGACTGCCGGCTCCGAGGGCCAGCCGGATCGACACGGCGAGGACGAAGAGGTCCATCACCGGGTATCCGACGCTGACCACCTTCGCCGCCAGGGTGACGTCGGGGGCGGTGGCGATCGGCTCGATGACGTACACCCAGCCGAGCAGTCCCACGCCGATGGCGATCACCATGGCGTCGATCAGGGTCGCCACCTGCCAGCCGGGCGTGCGACGACGCACGAAGATGGTCAGTGACCAGGCCATCAGGGGGTAGCCCAGCAGATAGGATGGGTCGGCGACGGTGGGGTACCCGTCGCTGTCCAGCACGTGGAAGACGAAGACGTCCAGGCCGTCGCCGACGGTGAAGGCGACCTGCCCGGCCGCCAGGATCAGCCAGGGCAGCGGCCGCGCGGGCCGGTGGACGGCCACGCCGGCGACGATCGCCACGGCCGCCGCCGCGGACACCGCCGTGAACAGGACGCCCTGCGCCAGATCGGTGTTCGCCAGCGGCCCGACGGCCACCGCGGGCAGCAGGTAGTAGCCGAGCACGGCCGCCGCGCCGCCGGCCAGGAACGCGGTCGCGGTGTCCAGGTGTCGGCGGTGGGACAGGCTGCGATTCCAACGGTGCCCCTTGGCCGGCGTCACTGGTACATCATCGGTCACCGCGGTGCGGTGAGCGCGCCAGCGCGGGGAGCAAACGCACCCGATGAAGCATGGTGACTGCCAACAAAACCGTCCAGAGTCCTCAGGCCGCCGGCGTCGGTGACGATACCTGGTGTAAGCCGCAATTCAGACCTGCGACGACGAACGCTGACCGGTCCCCCCGCTCAGCCCTTTCCTCCTCTGCGCACGCCGCCGCCGCAAGCCATCAGCGGGCCGCGCCTCAGGACGCAACTGAAGGAGTTCCCCCATGGCCCGTTTCTCGAAGAAGACCATCGCCATCGGCGCGGTCAGCGCGGCACTGGCCGTGTCGGCCTCCGGTGCGGCGTACGCCTACTGGACCACCACCGGTTCCGGCACCGCGACCAGCACCACCG
>DASVVF010000573.1:0-3510 GCA_036386695.1 Catenuloplanes sp.
GGGAACGGCACCCGGGCCAGCACCCAGGCCAGCGGCACCCCCAGGATCAGACACAACACGGTGGCCAGCGTGGCGGTGAGCAGGGAGAGCCCGAGAGCGGTACGCACCGCCGGGTCGGCCAGCCGGGCCGGCAGTGTCGACCACGGGGTCGCGATCAGCAGCCCGCCCAGCGGCAGGATCAGGAATGCCAGGCCCAGCAGGGCGGGCAGGAGCAGGACCAGCGGGGTGGCGGTCCGGATGCGGCGCCGGGCGCGGAGCCGCTCGCCACTCACGGAAGCCCGAACCCGGCCCCGGTCAGCGCCGGTTTCGCGGCCGCGGAGTTCACGTAGGCGAGGAACGCGGCCCCACCGGACGAATTGCGGCCGGCGGTGAGCGCGACGATCGGATAGTCGTTGACCGCCTGTCCGGACTCGGGGAACTCGATGCCGAGCACGTCCGGTGCCGCCCGGACGTCGGTGCGGTAGACCAGCGCCGCGTCCACCTCACCGAGGCGCACCTTGGTCAGGGTGGCCTTGACGTCCTGTTCCAGCGTGACCGGGGTGACCGCGACCCCGGCCGCGGACAACGCCTTGGCGGCGGCCGCTCCGCATGGCACCTGCGTGTCGCACAGTGCCACCTTGACCCGCGGCGCGGCGAGATCGGCCAGGGCGTCGACCCGGCGCGGATTGTCCCGCGGCACCGCGATCACCAGCTGGTTGCGGGCGAACACGCGGGGCTCGCCGGCGGCCAACGAGGCGCCGGTGACCTGGGCCATGGTCGCCGGTGACGCGGCCGCGAAGACGTCGGCCGCCGCTCCGGTGGTGATCTGCCGGGCCAGGGTGGAACTCGCCCCGAAGCTGAAGGTGACCCGGGTCCCGGGGCGGGTGGCCTGGAAGTCGGCGCCCAGCCGGGTGAAGACCTCGGTCAGCGACGCCGCCGCGAGGACCGTCACCTCTCCGGACGGCCCGCCGCCGGCGGCCGGCGCGGGCGGGTCACCGGCGCAGCCGGTGGCCAGCAGCGCCACGACCAGTGCCGGGGCCAGGACCCGTCTCATCGGGGCAGCTCCACTATGACGTTGGTCGACTTGACCACGGCGGTGGCCGCCGCTCCCACCTCGAGCCGCAGTTCGTCGACCGCCTCCCGGCTCATCAGCGACACCACCCGGAACGGTCCGGCCTGCAGCTCGACCTGGGCCATCACCGCGTCCTTGGTGATCGCCGTGACGATGCCGACGAACCGGTTGCGCGCCGACGAGACGGCCGGCTCGCCGTCGGGCAGCCCCCGGGCGAAGGCGGCCAGGGCGACGCCGTCGATCACCCGGTGGCCGAGCGCGTCGCGGTCGGCGGCGAGCCGACCGGAGTCGGTCCACCGGCGCACCGTGTCGGAGCTGACCCCGAGCAGGTGCGCGGCGTCACCGATCCGATACGAGGCCACGACGGCAGCATACCCGGGCAACTGCGAGGCCAAGGCCCCCTTTTCCCTCGCACGCGCGGCGTTCGTTACCGATCCTGCCGTGGCCGCCGGCGACGTGTCACCATGGTGTCCGTGGTCGGCGGCCCGGGTGGCCGCCCTGGGGGGCCCGCCCGCGTCACCGGCATCGCCGGACACCGGAAACCAAGCAAGCCGCCCGGCCACCACATGCGGGCGAACCGACGAACAGGAGAACTATGACGGTCGGAGCCCTGCAACAACCCACTGTCGAGCGCGGAAGTGACTTCTCCCGCCTGAACAAGGAGATCACCGCCGCCGGGTTGCTCCGCCGCCGCCCCGGCCGGTACGCGGTGCGCCTGGCCCTCACCGCCGCCGCCTTCATCGGCGGTTGGGCGTTGTTCGTGGCGGTCGGGGACTCCTGGGCCCAACTCGGGGTTGCGCTGCTGCTCGGGGTGGCCACCACCCAGGTCGCGTTTCTCGGTCACGACGCCGGGCACCGGCAGATCTTCCGCACCCGGCGGGCCGCCGAGATCACCGGGATGCTCTGCGGCAACCTGGCGGTGGGCCTCAGTTACGGCTGGTGGATCGACAAGCACAACCGGCACCACGCCAACCCCAACCACGAGGACCACGACCCCGACGTCGGCGCCGGCGCCCTGGTGTGGACCACCGGGCAGGCCGCCCAGCGTCGTGGTCTCGGCCGGTGGATGGCCCGCCGGCAGGCGTACCTTTTCTTCCCCATGCTGGTCCTGGAGGGGTTCAACCTGCACGTGGCCAGCATCCAGGCGATCGCCCGCACCCGGATGCGGCACCGCTGGGTGGAGGCGGCGCTGCTGCTGGTGCACGCCGTCGGCTATCTCACCGCGGTGTTCGCGGTGCTGTCGCCGGGCCGCGCGGTCGCTTTCATCGCCATTCACCAGGGCCTGTGGGGCGTGTACATGGGGTGTTCGTTCGCCCCCAACCACAAGGGCATGCCGGTCCTGACGGCGGACGATGAGCTGGACTTCCTGCGCCGTCAGGTGCTCACCTCACGCAACGTGCGTGGGGGCTGGTTCGTCGACACCCTGCTCGGTGGGCTGAACTACCAGATCGAGCACCACCTGTTCCCCAGCATGCCCCGGGCGAACCTGCGCCGGGCGCAGCCGATCGTGCGCGCGTTCTGCGAGCGGCATGCCATCGGCTACGAGGAGACGGGGCTGTTCGCGTCGTACGGCGAGGCCCTGCGCGAACTGCACGCGGTGGGTGC
Organism: Catenuloplanes sp.; assembly: GCA_036386695.1. Classification (GTDB taxonomy): domain Bacteria; phylum Actinomycetota; class Actinomycetes; order Mycobacteriales; family Micromonosporaceae; genus DASVVF01. The sequence goes on from DASVVF010000573.1 coordinate 2,657, forward strand.
GCCGCTGCGCTGAGCGTGGACGGCGACCCGCGACGGGGGTACGGCGCGCCCGCGCCGCACCCCCCGCCCTGATCCCGTTGAGCGGACCGGACCCGCGGGCCGGTTGACCCACCGCCGGGTCAGGCACCCAGCAGCGTGTAGATGTCCTGCGATGCCTCGACCACCTCGCCGGCGGCCGGCTTCTGCGCCGCGACCGCGGTGCCGAAGTCGAAGTACCGGATCTCCAGCGGCTGCGCCGGCTGGCCGGCCAGCGGTGGCAGGTCGATCGTCATGGTGGACAGCCGGCCCTGCTCGTCGACGGTGGCGCGGAACGGCACCGACTTCGCCGCCGGACCGTAACTGTCGAGGGCCGCCCGGCTGATGCCAGCCGCGCCGACGGCACGGTTCAGGTCGAGCGTTCCGGCGAAGCCGCGGGCCTCCACCTGCCGTACGTCGCTGGTGGCCTTGATGAAGCGCTCGGTGCCGGCCGGGTCGATCTGCCCGGGGCGGATTCCGATGTTGGCGCCCTCCGGCAGCCGGTTCGCATCGATATGGAACCATTTGTTGGCGTTCGCGTTCGTGCCACCCAGCTTGGCATAGAGATCCGAGCCGATCAGCAGGCTCTCCACCTTCAGGCTGGAGCCGCCGCCGGTGATCTGCAGGGTGCTGGTGCCGGCCCGGTTGGGCGGGTCCATCGCGCCGGTCAGCGACACGGTCGAGCCCGAGGTCATGGTGAACTTGAACGGGGTGCTGCCCAGGTCGGTCGTGGACGCGGCCAGCGCGGCGGCGGCCTCGTCGGTCGCGCTGCCGGCGCTGGGGGAGACCTCGGGCGAGCCGGTGGCGCTGGGGGTGGCGCTGGCGCCGGGGACGGCGGT
>DASVVF010000574.1:0-4338 GCA_036386695.1 Catenuloplanes sp.
CGAACGCGCCGCCCGGGAGCGGGCGGCGGCGCGCCGCGCGGCCCGCGCCCGCGGTGCCGAGATCGCCCGCGCCGTCGAGCTCGGCGCCCGGGCCGCCCTGGGCCGGGTCGCCGTGTCGCTGGCCGCCGCCCAGGAACACCGCGACGCGGTCGCCACCGCGCGCACCGCCCGGGAGGCCGAGCTCTCCGAGGTACGCGGCACCGCCAAGCGCCTCGGGGCCGACCTCGACCGGCTGACCAACGCCGTCCACCGGGACGAGGTCGCCCGCGCCGAGCAGCGGCTGCGGATCGAGCAGTTGGAAGCCAAGGCGGCCGAGGACTTCGCGCTCGACGTCGACACCCTGATCGGCGAGTACGGCCCCCAGCAGCCGGTCCCGGCGACCCAGGCGGAGACCGCCGCCGCCGAGGCGGACGGAAAGCCGGCGCCCGGGCCGGTGCCGTTCCACCGTCCCACCCAGGAGAAGCGGGCCGCCCGCGCCGAGCGTGACCTCGCCCTGCTGGGCAAGGTGAACCCGCTGGCGCTGGAGGAGTTCGCCGCGCTGGAGGAGCGCTTCAAGTTCCTCTCCGAACAGCTGGAAGACCTCAAGGCGACCCGCAAGGATCTGCTGACCGTGGTCAAGGACGTCGACGAGCGGATCCTTGAGGTGTTCGCGTCGGCGTTCGAGGACACCGCCCGGGAGTTCCAGGAGGTGTTCCGGGTGCTCTTCCCGGGCGGCGAGGGCCGGTTGGTGCTCACCGACCCGGAGGACATGCTGACCACCGGGGTGGAGGTCGAGGCCCGGCCGCCCGGCAAGAAGATCAAACGGTTGTCGCTGCTGTCCGGCGGCGAGCGGTCGCTGACCGCGGTGGCCATGCTCTGCGCGATCTTCCGGGCGCGACCCAGCCCCTTCTACATCATGGACGAGGTCGAGGCCGCGCTCGACGACGTCAACCTGGGCCGGCTGATCCTGCTCTTCCAGCAGTTGCGGGAGAAGAGCCAACTGATCATCATTACCCACCAGAAGCGCACCATGGAGGTGGCCGACGCGCTGTACGGGGTGACCATGCGCAGCGGCGTGACCCAGGTGATCAGCCAGCGGCTCAAGCAAGACGTGGAGGACTGATGCGTAGACAGCGCGCCCGGGCGCTGTTGGTCGACCTGGACGGGGTGCTGCGTCGGTTCGACCCGGCCGTCGCCGCCGCCGTGGAGTTCAAGTACGGGTTGGACCCCGGTGAGCTGCTCGGCACCGCCCTGGACTGGCCCCGGCTGCGCGCCGCGGTCACCGGGGCCGTACCGCACGTGGACTGGATGGCCGAGGTGGCCGAGGTGCTCGCCGAGCGCGTCGGCGGGATCGGCAACGCCCGTGCCGCGGTCAGCGAATGGCAGGCGTACCGGGGTGAGGTCGACCACGCCCTGCTGGACTTCCTCCGGGAGGTACGCGCCACCGGCCTGCCGGTGGGCCTGGCCACCAACTCGACCGACCGGCTCGACGCCGACCTGGCCACCCTGGGACTGAACGGCGAATTCGACGTGGTCGTCAACTCGTCGGTGATCGGTGTGCACAAACCGGCCCCGGAGTTCTACGCCCGGGCCTGCGAGGCGGTCGGGGTGCCGCCGGAGTGGGTGCTGTTCGTCGACGACGACGACCGGGCGGTACGCGGGGCCCGGGCCGCCCGGCTGCCGGCGTACCGGTGGACCGGGGCGCACGGCCTGCCGTACGTCCGGGCGGCGCTGGCGATCGACCAGAGCTAGCTTGCTCGCTCGCCGGTCGGGCGGCGGCCGGCGTTCAGTCGCCGGTGACGCCGTCGATGCGTTCCCGGATCAGGTCGGCGTGGCCGTTGTGCCGGGCGTACTCCTCGATCATGTGCAGGTACACCCAGCGCAGGCTGAACTCCTTGCCCCCCTTGTTGCGGAAGGTGTGCTCCAGCGGCAGGTCGGCAACCGCCGCCCGGACGGCGGCGAGTTCGGCCTCGAAGGTGGCGAAGTCGGCCCGCGGGTCGGCGGCGGCCACGTCGTCGAAGTCGGCGTCCGGGCGCTCCTGGGTGCACCAGATGTCGGTTACCGGCTGGCCGGCAACCCCGTGCCGGAACCAGCCCCGCTCCACCTCGGCCATGTGCCGGACCAGGCCCAGCAGGGTCAGGTTCGACGGTTCGACGCTGGCCGTCCGCACCTGCCCGGCGGTCAGGCCGGCGCACTTGGACAGCAGGGTCTGCCGGTGCCAGTCGAGCCAGTTCTCCAGCATCGGGCGTTCCGGGCCGGTCACGATCTTGGCGGGGCGGGTGACTTCCGGTGCGGTCCACGTCATCGGATCATCATGCAGGTCGGCCGGGCGGCACGCATCCGCATTAGCCGTCCCGCAGGGCGACCGTCGCGACGACCCGCAGTTCGCCGTCCTTGCCGGTGCCCTCGATGGTCACCTGGGCGCGGTGGCCGTCGTGCACCAGCGTGCTGACCGCGTTGCCGAAGTACGGCCCGGCCAGTCGCCGCCAGCTGACCACCGGCCGGGGCAGCCCGGCCGAGCGGGCCAGCGCCCGGGCCGCGCCGGACGCCGCCCGGGCCCAGCTGAGTCGCATCAACGGCCGCATCGGCGCCGGCACCTGGTTGTGGATCGGCGAGCAGGTCAACTGGTGGATCGGGGTGGCCACCCCGGGGCCGAAGCGGGCCCGGGCCACGTACGAGTGGTGGACGTCGCCGGAGAGCACGCTGATCGAGGCCGGCGGCGGGTACGCCTGGCCGGTGCCGACCCGGTCCCCGGGACGCCCCGGCGCGCCGACCGCCAGAAACCGGAACAGCTCGGCCAGCGCGGTGAACGAGTGCTGGAAGGCCGCCCAGTGTTCCATGTCGAAGGCCCGGCGCATCCGCTCCGACGCCTGCGCCACCCACCGGTTGTCCGAGTCCGCCAGCCGCTCGTTCCACGCCTCCACATGGTGGATCCCCGGCGGCATCAGCCAGGGCAGCGACGAGCCGATCACCAGGTGGTCGTAGCGGCCGTGGGCCCGGTCGACGAACCAGTTCCACTCCTCCGGCGGCAGCATCGCCCGGTGTCGGGGGGCCAGCACCCGGCTGCACCGGTTGTCCAGCATCACCAGCCGGGTGCGGCCCAGGTCCAGCGAGTAGCTCCACTGGTAGTGCTGGTTCTGCCCGGGCGACGTGCTGCCGCCGCTGTCGACGCTGGCACCGAATGAGCGCAGCACGTCGGTGGCGTCCGCGGCGGCGGTCACCTCGGCGTAGACCTTGTCCGCGGCGATCTCGTCCGGGCTCAGGTTGCCCAGATGCTGGTAGACCCAGTAGGAGGCCAGTCCGCTGGCGATCCGCTCGGCCCACCACGGCTGGGCCCCCATGTCGGCGCGCCAGGACGCGGACGAGTTCCAGTCGTCGATGACCTCGTGATCGTCGAAGATCATCACGCTGGGGACGGTGGAGAGCAGCCAGCGGATCTCGGGGTCGCGCCAGGACTCCAGGTACAGCTTGGTGTACTCGTCGAAGGTGACCACCTGGGTGGCCGGCGCTTTCGGCGGGCGCCGGGTCCGCCGGCGGCGGCTCAGGAAGCGGCGCACCTTGGGTGACGTCTCGTCGGCGTACACCTGGTCGCCGAGCAGCACCAGCAGGTCCGGGCGGCAGGCCGGGTCGTCGGGGCGGGCCATCAGCCGGCGGGCGTACGCGTCCAGGGCGTCCGGGGGCAGCCGCCGCGCGGTGGCGTGCTGGGTGGTCTCCCGGCAGGAGCCGAACAGCAGCCGCACCGGCTCGGCCAGGTCGTCGGCCCCCCGGGTCCGGATCACGCTCGGCGGGTACTCCGAGTCGGGGGTCGGCCACACCTGCCGCTCACCCAGCCACACCTCGTATGGGTGGTCCGTGCCGGGCGTCAGCCCCTCCACGACGACGATCGCGTAGTGGTGACCGAACGCGGTGAAGGTGCCGGCCTGGCCGCCGGCGCCGCCCGGGGCGCGCACACTGACCTGCGCGGGAGCGCTGGTCTCCACCCAGATGGTGGCACGCGTGTCGACGACCCGGCGCAGCACCGGGCCGATGAGCAGGTACGCCGTCACCGGCGGGCCGGCGGCGCGGGTCGGGTGCGGGGCATGACAACCTCCGGTAGCTGAAGGCATCCATCTTCCCCCGGCGGGGTGACCTTCCGCCGCAATCATCCACCGTCGCCGGTGGTCGCCCCGCTGACGGGCGGGGCGTGACGTGGGCCGCGCCCGGGCGCGGTCGCCGGGACGGGGGGCGGGGCATCTGTCAGGATTCCGGGATGGAGTATGTCGTCGTCGCTCTGGTCCTGCTCGGTGTACTGATCCTCGGCGGGGTCGGCCTCATGGTGCCCCGGCTGCGTCGGCGGCCACCGCTGCCCCCGCCGCCCGG
>DASVVF010000575.1:0-8634 GCA_036386695.1 Catenuloplanes sp.
GCCTCGGCGAACGGCCGGGTCTCCGCCTCCAGGTAGTTCGCCGTGTAGAAAACGATGGGTGTGGCGGCGGTGTCCGGGGCGGCGCGTAGCTCCCGGGCCAGCTCATAACCGTCCATCCCGGGCATGAGGATGTCGGTCAGCACGACGTCGGGATGCCGGCTGTGCGCGAGGTCGAGTGCCTCCGCGCCCTCGTGCGCCTCGATCACCTGGTGCCCGCCGTAGCCCAGCAGCGTGCGGACCAGCTCCCGGTTGCTGGCGCGGTCGTCGACGACCAGGACGATCGCCATGGTCAGTGCCCGCGGGTGTTGATCAGCGTCTCGACCTCGCGGAGCAGGTCGGCCGGGCCGATCGGCCGGTGGATGACGCGGGTGGCGCCGGCACCCAGCAGCGGGTCCTGCCAGTCTGTGGTGGCGGTGATGAACGCGAAGGGCACCATTGCCAGGATGGGCACGCTGCGCACGTGCGACAGCAGGTCGGTGCCGGTTTGCCGGCCCACATGAACGTCGGAGAGCACCAGGTCGGGACGGGTGTGCTCGGCGGCAGCGATCGCCTCCTCGACGGTGAAGGCGGTCCGGACCCGGTACCCGTGGGGTTCGAGCATGCTGCGCAGCAGCGTCTGATTGATGCGGGAGTCGTCGAGGACGAGAATGTCCGCCCCATTCCGCCGGCCGGCTGTGGTCGCGGTCCGCGCGGTGGTCCCGGTCGCGCCCGTGGCGTCTGGCGGCTCATCCACGGCCGGGACCGGGATCGTGCCGTGCAGATGCCGCGGCAGGTGGATGGTGATCTGCTCGGTGAAGGCCTCCGGGTCGATCGGCTTGGTCAGGTAGTTGTCGAAGCCGGCGCTCAACGCCCGGTCGCGGTCATCGGCCATCGCGAACGACGTGACAGCGACCACCGGAATGGCGGCGAGGGCGGGCGTCGATCGCAGCGCCGCCAGGGTCTGGTAGCCGTCCATCCCGGGTAGTTGCAGGTCCATCACGATCAGGTCGGGGCGCGCCTGCCGGGCCAGCTCGACGCCGCGCTCGCCGGTTTCCACCGCGATCACCAGGTGTTGGTGCGCTTCCAGCAGGTAGGTCATGAGTTCCAGGTTGTGCGCGGTGTCTTCGACCAGCAGAATGCGGGCGCCCATGGCGGTCCCGCTCACTGTTCAACCAGGGTGATGGCGAAGGTGCTACCTTCGCCGACCACACTGGACACCGTGATGGTGGCGCCCAGCAGCTCCGCCAGCCGCTGGGAGATGTGCAGCCCGAGTCCGGTTCCCTCCTCGCTGGCCTTGGCGGTGGCGGCGCTGCGTTCGAAGGCATGGAAGACGCGGGACAGGTCGGCCGCCAGGATGCCCGGCCCGGTGTCGTGCACCACGATCCGCAGGGCCTCGCCGGGCGCCGGGTGCGGGATGAGGCAGACCCGGACCTCGCCGGTGTCGGTGAACTTGATCGCGTTGTTGATCAGATTGATCAGGATCTGGCCGAGTGCGCGGCGATCCGCGATGGCGACCGCGGACCCGTCTTCGGGTGCCTCGATCCTCAGCGTTATCCCCTTGCCGTCGGCCAACGGCTGCAGGGACTGCACCACCTCGTCGGCGAGGTCGCGGCAGTCGACCAGGTCACGGTTGATCTGGACCCGCCCGGACTCGATCTTCGCGAGGTCGAGCAGGTCGTTGATGATCGCCAGGAGGTGCCGGCCGCTGGTCTGCACGAGGCGGAGCTGGTGTTCCTGCTCGGCGTTGAGGGGGCCGGGCAGCCGCATCAGGACCGTGCCGGTGAAGCCGATGATGGCGTTGAGCGGCGTCCGCAACTCGTGGCTCATGCTGGCCAGGAAATTGTCCTTGGACTGGCTGGCCAGCATGAGCGCGATGTTCTGCTCGCGCAGTTGCCGTTCGATGCGTTTGCGGTCGGTGATGTCGCGCACCGCCGCCATCGTGAGTCTCCCGCCCGGAGTCTCCAGCGCGCTCAGGCTGATCTCGACGCTGACCTGGCTGCCGTCCTTGTGCAGGGTGGTCAGCTCGTGGCCCGCGGCGACCTGCCCGGCGTCGACCGGCCGCAAACCATCGGGGATCACCTTCTCCACCGGCTGACCCAGCAGCTCCTCGCGTTGGTAGCCGAACAGCCGCTCGCACTGGGCGTTGACCAGTTCGATGTACCCCGACGCGTCGACGCCCATGATGGCATCGGGGGCCACCTCGAGCATCCACCGCAGCCTGGTCTCGGCGATCCGGGCTTCGCGCAGGTCCCGCGACATCGACGCGATCCCGACGAGGCGGCCGTCCGGGTCGATGATCGGGGAAATGGCAACCGAAACCGTGACCGGTGTGCCGTCCTTGCCGACCCGTTCGGCCTCGTACGGCTCGACCCGTTCCCCCGCGCTGACCCGCTGGAGTATCCGCGCCTCGGCCGCGCGCGCCCCTTCGGGGACGACCACGTCGAAACCGCGCCCGACAACCTCGGACGCCGCGTACCCGTACAGGCGTTCGGCCCCGGAGTTCCAGCTGGTGATCACGTCTTCGAGGGTCATTCCGACAATCGCGTCGTCGGCGGACTGGACCAGCGCCGCCAGGACCGAGGCGCGGGCCTGCTCCGCGCCGTCCCGCGCGACGACGAGCAGCCGGTCGGGGGCCGACGGCCCGCTGTTGATCGTCGAGGCGTCGCACGTCACCACCGTGCGCGGGCCACCGTCGCTGCGCAGCGCGAGTTCGTGGTTGGCCACCGACCCGACGGCGAACCCCTGCCGCAGGTGCGAGTCCACCAGTGCCTCGTCGGCGAAGCAGTCCCGCAGCGGCGAGCCGACCAGCTCATCGCTACCGCGGCCGATCAGCGCGACCAGGTGCCGGTTCACCGCCACGATGACACCGTTGGTGTCCACGACGGCGCTGGGGTCCGGAATGGCTTCCAGCAGCGAGTGCGGGTAGGCGCCCGCCTCCGGTTCCGGATCGGCGAGGATCGGGGTGACAGCCATGACCCACCTGTCTCCGGGCTTGGCCTACCGGCCCTGGACGCAAGGATCCCGGCCAAGCGGTTCAGCCCATAGAGTCCGTTATGAGGCTTTCGCGATCGCAATAAAGTCTCGCACACCGAGCGACGGCCGCGGGCCCGATCCCGCGTGGCCGGCAACGCCCGACGAGTCGGCGGACCTCAGCGCTGTGCCCTGGCCCGCACCTCGTCGAGGTCGGCCCGGACGCTGCGCATCGTTTCCTGCGGCACCAGGGGCATGGCGCGTTTCACGCGCCGGCGGCCGAGCACGGCCAGAACCGCCGTGGCGACGAACAACACGGTGGTGACAACCAACCCGGCCAGCCAGGCCGGCATCACGACGGCCAGGCCCAGCACGAGCGCGACCAGCAAGGTCGCTACCCCGTAGAGGGCGAACACCCCGGCGGCGCCGAACAGGCCCGCGCCGATGCCGGCCCGCTTGGCCTTCGGCGCCAGTTCCGCCCGGGCCAACGCCAGCTCGTAGCGCACCAGCCGCGAGACCTGCTGGGCGACCTGGCTGACCAGTGCCCCGGTCGAGGCGCTGCGCGGCCCGTCCGGGCTGCTGCGCGTGGCGTCCGTCATGACCTGCCCCTTTCCTTTCCGGACAGTGAATCCCACCTGATCGGCAACCGCAAACAGCCGGGCCGTGACCGCACGCGCCGACGCGTTCACCCCGTCGACCGGCGGATCCAGGGCACCGACCGCCGCCGCGGGGGAGGTCGTCGATACGTTTGGCGCTGGTACCCGATCATGGCAGGACCCGAAACCTACCCGCGACCCATGGCGGGAGTCGCGGGTACCGTGCCGGCCATGACGCCGGCGGCCGGCGCGGATGCCCCCGGGCCGCGGCACGGCGTTGACAAGCTTGTCGGCCAGCCCCCGGTCCACCATGGACGCCGAGCCGACCACGGTGGTGACCCCGGGGTCGGCCGGGCATCCCGTCGACGTGGTGGCCCCCGGGCGGCCGCCCGGGGTCACCACCCGGCGGCTATTCGGCGGCCAGCGCGCGCAGGGTGGGCAGGCGGGCCGCCCGGATGGCCGGCACGATCGCCGCCAGCAGCCCGACCGCGACCGCCGCAAGCAGGAAGATGCCCAGCCGTGACCACGGCATCGCCAGCGCCTCCAGGCCCAACGGACGCAGCGCCCGGACGACGGCGGCGCCGGCCAGCGACCCCAACAGGATGCCGACACCGGCGCCGAAGGTGGAGATGATGGTGGACTCGGCGGTCACCATCGCCACCGTGCCCAGCCGGGACAGCCCGATCGCGCGCAGCACGCCGAATTCACGGGTGCGCTCCAGCACGGACAGGGCCAGGGTGTTGATGATCCCGAGTGCGGCGACCAGGATGGCGAGGCCGACCAGGGCGTAGAGGGCGAGCAGGATCCGTTCGATCTGGGCGGCCTTCTGGGCCACGAATTCGGTCCGGTCCAGTACAGAGACCTCCGGCGAGTCGGTCAGCAGGCCCTCCAGCGTCGACCTGATCGCGGTGGCGTCGGCGCCGGGAGCCAGATCGAGGTACCCGTTGGCCGCCTGGGTGGTCCGGAACCAGTTGGCGGCGTCGCCGGTCGAGATCAGCGGCATGCTGAACCACTGGTTCTTCTGGTAGATCGCCACCACCCGCAGGGTGCGCGCACCGCCCCGGGCGGTCACCACCGGGACCGTGTCGCCGACGCCCAGGCGGCGTCGGTCGGCGACGTCCTGGCTGAGGATCATCTCGCCGGTACCGAGCGGGCGGAGCTGACCGGCCGCCGGACGCAGGCCGAAGATGTGTCGCAGGCCACCGATGTCCCCGGCGCCGAGGAACATCGAGCCACCGGTTGGCACCTGAACCGCGTCGCCGTGCATGGCGACCGCGGTGGCCACGCCGGGCACGGCGGCCACGCGGGCGATGACCGCCGGGTCGAACGTCGGCACGCCGTCGGCGGCCGGATCACCGGCGATGAGCAGGTCCGCGCGCAGTTCCCGGTCCACCAGGCGACCGACCGTGGAGGTCATCGAGGCGGCGACCACACTGCCGACGGTGATCAGCGTGACCCCGACGATCAGGGCCGCCGCGGTGATCGCCGTACGCCGGGGGTGGCGGGCCGCGTTGCGCCGGCCGAGCGCGCCCGGCCTGGACCAGGCGACCGCCGCGCCCAGCAGGCGGGTCGCCCGGGGCGTCATCGCCGGGGTCAGCAGGACGGTCCCGACGCACAGACCGAGCACCCCGCCGAGCACGGTGGGCATCGCCGGGTCACCGGACACCCCGAAGAGGCCGGCGACGATCCCGCCGATGCCCGCGGTGAGCAGTACCAGGCCGGTGATGGTCAGGCCCGTGGTCGACCGTTCGCCGCCGGTGGCGTCGCGGATCGCGGCGATCGGCGCGACCTTGGCTGAGCGCAGCGCCGGTAGGAGGGCCGCGAACACGGTGACCAGCGGGCCGATCAGGTACGCGGCGACCACCGCGACCGTCGGCACGAACAGCGCAGCGTCGGAGTTCAGGCCGGAGAACAACACCGAGCGCAGGATCAGGGCGGTGCCGTAGCCAGCCCCCAGGCCGATTGTCGCGGCCGCGAAGCCCACCATCGTGGCCTCCGCCATGACCGAGCGCACCACCTGGCCCCGCCCGGCGCCCAGGGCGCGCAGCAGGGCCAACTCCCGGGTCCGCTGCGCCACGATGATCGAGAACGTGTTCAGGATGAGGAACACGCCGACGAACAGGGCGATGGCGGCGAACCCGATCAGCAACAGCCGGAACAGGATGAGCACATCCTGGATGTCGGCGCTCTGCTCGGCGACCACCTCGGCCCGGCTGCGGACCTGGTACTCGGTGCCGAGGGCAGCCGCGATCCGGTCGCGCAGCTCCTGCGGCGTCGCGGTCCCGGTGACGTTGGCGGCGCTGTACCCGCCCGGCTCGCCGAGCATCAGGACCGGCGCTAGTTGCCCGACGAACGCCACGGTGGTCTCGCCGGCCAGCGACGCCCGGCCGTCGGCGTAGCCGAACACCCCGGCGACGGTGAATGTCCGCTTCGGCTGCAGGGTGAGCACGTCGATCCGGTCACCGACGCGGAACCCGCCGGCGGAGGCCAGCGCGGCGTTGATGGCGACCTCGTCGGGGGCCGTCGGGCCGCGCCCGGCCCGGAGCCGCACCTGGTCGGTCTCGCCGGACCAGGCCGTTCCCAGTCGTGGTGCCGGGCCATTGGTGAGCACCTTGCCGTCGCGGCCCACCACCCGGGCCCCGTCGACGCGTACCTCACCGGTCACGCCGGTGACCCCGGGTACGGCCCGCACCCGGGTGAGGTCGGCCTGCGACAGCACCCGCCCGGTCAGCCGGTCGGCGGTGACCTGGGCGTCCAGGTTCGCGTTCGTGGCGAGGAACGCCGCGGTGAAGGACCGGTCGAGCGACTCGCCGGTGATCAGCGCACCGGACACCGCCATCACCCCGAGCACCACGGCCGCGGTGGACAACGCCAACCGCACCTTGCGGGACAGCGCGCCCCTGAACGTTACCCAGAACATCGTGGCTCCTTGCATCGTGGTGGTTCGATCTCGGTGCCACTGACAGTAGGAGCCGTTCCGGGCCTGGAGATCGCCTTGCCGGAGGAGTCGATCCCCGAGAACACCGCGAGCCTTCCTGGGGCGCGATGGCGGGTTTCCTCGGGGTTGCTCCGTAGGCGGGTACACCGTCCGGTGCGGACCTTCGCGGGCCGAAGAGGGGTCGGCGGTCGCGGGATCTTAGCGGGTCCCCGAGCAGGGACGTACGCCTTCGTCCCAATACATTGCACATACCGCGAAATTCGCCTCGCCGTCTGTTTTGGCCCAGCCCGGGCGCTAACCTCCGGTGGTTCGCCCACTCGGCCATCCCATGAAGGATCCGGTGTCGATGGACCTGAACCGCAGAATTTCCGGCTACGGCACCGACGACCGCAACGATGACCGGTAGGAACGGGGCGACGGCGACCCGGGCGGCCCGGCACCCGCTGCCCTCAACCTGCCCCGCGTCCATTCTGGATCCGCGTTCCACCGCGCCGGGCCATGATCGCAAAGAACATTATATTGATATTTGTCGATAGAAACACTACCGTGTTTCCCAATCGGCTCCACTCCCCCCGCAGACCTCGGAGGTCCCATGCACGGACATAGGCGTAGGTGGCGGTCGGCCGGCCTGCTCAGCGCCCTGGTGATCGGCGCCATCCAACTGGTCTCCGCTCCCGCGGTCGCCGCTCCCCCGACCACCGCCGCTGCCGCCCGCATCCTCTATTACGACGCCAGCCGCGCCGCCGAGTTTGTCAGCGTGGTGCACCAGGGCGCCAACAACTGGAACGCCGCCCTGAGCAACGTCCAGTTGCGGCCCGTTCCGGCCGGGGTTCGGGCGAACATCACGGTCATCGCGGACAACGGCTGGCCCCGCGCCCAGACCACGTCGCTGGGCAACGGGCGGTGGTACATGGGACGGCAAGCCGTCCGCGACGGCCACTACACCCCCCGCATCTCGACCCACGAGTTCGGACACCTGCTCGGGCTGCCGGACCGGCGAACCGGCCGCTGCACCGATCTGATGTCCGGGGCCAGCGCCGGAACATCCTGTCGCAACCCCCTGCCGAACGCCGCCGAGGCGGCCGAGGCCAACGCCAACTTCGCCCCGCGCGCCGCCGTCAGCACGAAGGCCGCGGCCCGGTCGTACACCTGGGAGGGCAGCGGGACGAGCGTCGACCAGAGCGCCCTGTCCCCCGTCGGCGCCCCGGCCCGCTCCTAGCCCAACCCGCTCCCAGCGCAACCCGAACCCGGCTCTGCCAGCACCGCCCCCTTCCGTTGCGCGCCCCTCCATCCGCGCAGCCCGACCCTCAGAAAGGACCCCCATGCAGGGATCCGTCAAGTTCGCCCGGCTTCTGCTCACCGCCGGTCTCGTCGCCGCGGCTCTGGCCATCCCCAGCGGAGCGGCCAACGCCGCCGAGCCGGGCAACGGCGCCCCCGCCGAGCCGGGCAACGGCGACCTCGTCGTCGGCGGCCGGCCGACCTCCGAAAACTACTCGTTCATGGTGTACGTCTCCGGCTGCACCGGCTCGCTGATCAAAGCGAACTGGGCGGTCACCGCGAAACACTGCCCCACCCCCGCGTCGGTACGCGTGGGCAGTGTCAACCGCAACAGCGGCGGCACGGTGGTACGGGTGCTCCGGGCGGTCAACAACCCGTCCATCGACGTCAAGCTGCTGCAGCTCGCCACCCCGGTGACGCAGGCCCCGGTGCCCGTAGCGGCCACCGCCGGCCCGGTGGGCACCGCTACCAGGATCATCGGATGGGGCCAGACCTGCCCCACCCGCGGCTGCGGCTCCGCCCCGGTGCGCGCCACCGAACTCGACACCTCGATCGTGGCCGACAGCCGGTGCAGGGGCATCAACGGCCCGGGCGAGATCTGCACCAACAACACCAACGGCAACTCCGGCGCCTGCTACGGGGACTCCGGCGGTCCGCAGGTCCGGCTGATCGCCGGCCGCTGGAGCCTGATCGGCGTCACCAGCCGCTCCGGTAACGGCAGCGCCGTCTGCGCGACCGGCCCGTCCATCTACGGGGACCTCACCTCCATCCGCGCCTGGGTCAACACCCAGGTGGGTGGCCTGCCGGCCTGACCGCTCGGCACAGCACAGCACGCGTCGGGCGCCGACCCCCCGGGGGGGCGGCGCCCGACGC